>JBLHVV010000005.1:0-57534 GCA_047628755.1 Crocinitomicaceae bacterium
ACCTTCATTCTTAAAGGCATAATCAAAACCTCACTTCCAAAATTATTAATAATTAATTTATCTTATTCCGAGAAGATACGCCTTCTATATGACAGAATAATTACATGACAGTTAAGTTGCAGTTAATTTTCAGAATTGTTTAATATTTATGACAAAAAAACGGCGCCCTAGGGCGCCGTTTTTAGATTATAATTAACTTTAAAGTTAATTCATTATCATCACAAGACTACTGATCAAGTGAACCAGCAATGATCCAACCTGCGTACCAAGCAGTCGCTGCTGCAGTACCCGGAGCAACTGCACCGATATAAGTAGTAGAATCAAATACGAAGTTAGAACCGTTATCTGTTGCTGTTGGAGTTGTGCTAGATACAGTGGCTTCGCCGTTAGTTAGCGCCCAAGCTGTATCGAAAACAGCCGTCACTTCAACTAAACCTGTGTTAGTTTCTGGATCTTCTTTAGGAAAAGTGTCTGCAGTCCCGCAGTTAGAAGCCATAACATTCACTAGGTTAACCGGAGTATCGATCTTAGCAGTGGTATCATCACCATCGCTGTCAGAATCGTCAATGCGGATACAACCTTTGTTTTCATCAGCGGTTGCAACGACTGAGTTAACGAAGTCTAGGTTAACTGATCCACGGAAACGAACACCTGGCTCATCAGCAGCAATCGGTCCATTAATAACAGAGATGTTGGCAAGTGTTGCCTTTGTTTGTGGCACGAAGTCTGTGTCAGAAGAGTTTGCTTCTATACCACGTGGATCGTTAGAACCTATAGGAGTTGCACCCGGTGTTTGATTTTGAAGAACGATGGCATACTGAATGTTACCCTTATAACCTTCGTCAAAATCGATTGCGTCATCGTCATTGTTTGTTAGAACAGCGTACTTAACGTTTACAGTACCGCCAAACCACTCAATGCCATCGTCTTGGTTACCATGAACTTGAACGTATTCGATCATTGTTCCATGACCAACACCTTGCAACGTTAGACCGTTGATTTCATTGTTAGGACCAGCAACTCTTCCTGCTTCAGCAATACGGAAATATTTGATAGTACCGCTATCGTCTGCTGCATCGATACCGCCATAGTTACCAATAAAGTCACCGCCTTCGCCAGCAACGTTACATACAACAGTACCGCACACACCCGTGTTACCCGCACCATACTGAGGCGCTAAACCTTGAACCACTACGCCGCCCCATTCGCCAGATCCGTCAAAATCAGCATCTGTAGAAGAGAACGTAATTGGGTCAGACGCGGTGCCTTCAGCTTCAAGTTTAGAACCACGAGTTACAAGAAGAACACCATCGTCATTTGCTTTAACATGAACACCAGCTTCAATAGTCAATGTTACACCTGCTGCTTTAAGCGCCGTAACAGCGGCTGCGTCAACAAGCTCGCCGTTACCTTCACCAATTTGAAAAAGATCATCTAGGGTGTAATCAACGCCAGTTTTTAATGTGAAGTCTTCTTTTAAAATACCTGAAAGTGTACATTCAGTTGCTGCATCATCACATAGTACAAAGGCACTACTATCTACAACAGGAGTGGTATTGTTACTACTGCTACTTCCACAACCCACTAAAGTTGCTCCAAGTATGGCTGCTGCTAATATATTTTTCTTTTGAGTTATCATAATAAGTTCTCTCATTTAAAATTAAATAAATCTAAAGTTGGTGTAAGTAAGATAACTATATTTTGTGACATTTTTGTTAAAAATATAATTATTTGAAGATTATTATAAAAAAAACCAACATATGTTGGTCTTTTTAGGAATGTAATTATTTATATAATATTAGAAAATATAGTCGACACCAATACTTGCATCGACACCTGTCTCATAACTTTTTATAACACGATCATTCTGAGTAAACTCGACTGCAGCATTGGTTAAATTACTGGCCTTTCCTTTAATAGTTAACGCTTCAGATAGCTCCCATTTATAAACAAAATCAAGACTCATACGCCCTTTTTCGTATTCATTAGCCAGTTCACCGCGGGATAATTTATCAATTCGATCACCAAAATGATTAAGCAATATTGTAAATGTTTGACCCGTTACTAAATGATCAAGACCAAACTGTAAGTTAGCTAATGTTTCAGACTGTCCCTGTAATGCCCTGGTTGTGATTCCTTCTAATCTTATAGACTCTGCATCTAATGTGACTTCGGAATCGACCCAAGAAAAGTTACCTGATAAAAAACCGCTATAATCATTGGTATCAATAACATCTATACGGAAATCTATTTCAGCACCTAATAAGTCAGCAGACTCGGTATTAGTAAATGTATAACCACTCACTACTGAGCCAGAACCATCCGCGACTGTTTTTTCGATTGGTTTATCAATGGATTTATTAAATAAAGCCAGGGAAATACTTTCTGAATCGGTTATGTAATATTCAGCTCGAAAATCTAAATTAGCAATGGTGGACAATTCAAGGTTTGAATTCCCGATCATTTGTTCATCTGTGTCTGGATCAAATGAAGACGATCTAGACAACTCAGTTAAACCCGGTCGTGCTAGTGTTGTTGAACCACCTAGTCTAAATTGCCATTCATCGGTTGGCTTCCAAGTTGCAGAAATAACTGGCAATACCTTGTTTGTATCTAAAGAATTATTTGCATCAGATGCACGGGCATAAGTGAGCTCTTGAGAAGCGTCTTCTAACCTTGCTCCTGCTAAAAACACCCAGCTATCGCCTAGTTCATATTCATAAGATTGATACACAGAGAGCATAGTTTCTGTTGCATCGTAGCTATCTGTATCAGAGGTATTTGTTCCTAAATAGAAGTCGCTATTACCTGCTGCAAGAATTGTTTCTGGATCATCTGTTAGGACAGCCAGCCCCGACGTCCCCTTTAGCCCGTAGCGTGTCAGATCTACTTCACGATCTTTCTGGTTTATTAATAGACCTGTTTTAATTTTAAACAAGTCACCATTTAACATATTCATTTCATAAGTGTGGTCAACACCTACATCTAAGCTGACTTCAGATAGATTTGAGTATCTTCTTTTTAAACTAGTGGGTGAAAACAGGTTATTCCTAAACCCATAGCTACGGCGGTCTGGCTCGTAACGGTTAGTACTTGAAACTCCAGCTCTAATATCCAGTGTATTTGAGTCATTTAGATACAACATACCACTAAATTGCTGTGAGAAAAATTGACGCTCTACCCATTGAAGGCTAGTTTCTCTTATGTCAATTTCTTCACTGTTTATACCGATTGTTTCGCGTGTTGTATCGTCTGTTTTTCGTAAAAAAATAGTTTTACTGATAATTTCACCTCCGTTATCTGTTTCAAAACCCGTAACAAAATAACCCGTTAAATCAACGTTAAACTTACTTCTTTCATAGCTGAAATTACCTGATGTATCATCAATGATGGCATTTTCTCTGCTCGACCACTTACTCTTATATTCCACTGCACCGTAATATGAATATTTTTCGTTCGGGCTAAAACCACCAAAAGAATAGGCCAAAGAAACATTTGGCTGCGCGGTTACATTTTTTGTATTGTAAGAATTTTCAAAACTGTTGAGAAGGTCTTTTTTATCTGCCGTTGTTAAACTGTCTACTAACTCACCATTAATCGTTGCGCTATCAACATTGCCCGGAACGCCTCGTATCCCATCGTCCACACCAATAAAGTCAGTATCACCACCATTGTACGAAATAGTGTCTTTACCCGTCACTTGAGAATTAAATCCTAAAGACACTGACAGTTTACTTGACTCGTCATCAGGAAGACCTTTGGTCTTCATGCGTATAGAGCCACCCGTTGTATCACCAGGTAAGTCGGGTGTATAACTTTTTTGAATTTCAATACTGCCCAATACACTGGCAGGGAATAAATCCAGTGGCACATCACGGCGCATCGGATCGGTACTTGGCATCCCAAAATCATTTAATGTGGAAGAGATATAGCGACCTTTTAATCCACGGATAACCGCATATTGGCCACCAATTAGTGATACACCAGCGACGCGCTTTAATGCTGATGCTGCACTTGAGTCACCGAATCTAGACATTTGCTCACTGCCAATTGCATTTAATACGGCACTCGAATCACGCTGCTGCGCAGTTGCTGTTGAAGGTATATAAGATCCTATTGCAACGACTTCTTCGATCATGCTGTCACCAGACATGCTCAGGTTTAAGTTTGCACTAGTGGCCACATTCGCTATGACGCGTAAGTTTTTAACTTCGCGATTTCCGTAACTTGGGTGTGCCACTGTTAAGGTATAAGTTCCCCGTGGAATTTCTAGTTCGTAATATCCGTCAATGTCGGTGATAACTGATAATTGTGTTCCTTCAACTGATATGCGAGCCCCTTCGACTCCACCACCCGTTTCTTCAGATTCTAGATAGCCTGATACTTTGCCTAACGCAACATTTTCATTCTGCCCAGGTGTATAGACATTCACGTCTTCTACAGCTTCGCCGCCAATCATTTCAATTTGAACTTCTGCATTCTGGTTTGCATCTGCATTAAATTCAAATTCGCCAGCCCATTCACCTACCTGACTTAATTCGACTTTATGACTGCCACCTTTTAGGTCAAAGCTGACAAATCCATTTTTTCCAACTAGTTTCTTTTTCCCATCAACCATAACTGAAATGTCGTTGACCGCTTGTCCATCTTCAGTTACGTAAAATACCGCTTCACCAGCCAGTGCTGACATACTGATGATTGATATGGCACCAGCCAATATTTGCTTCTTAAACATATTTAATTTCCAATATAGAAATGTTGTATTTAGATTATTAGAAGGAATTTACTGATTTAATATGACAAGTTTATGACATGACAATGGAGTTGCAGTTTAGCTGCAATAATATTTCCAAAATATGACAGTGCAGCCCTATATTCATGGGGGTGACAGCTGAAATTCGGGAATTGTTACATTTTTGTTAATTTTTAATTACAATAAAAATATACGGCCTACAACTCTTATATTTGATACTTTAATAGAAATAGTAACCTTTAAGCTTTTAGTGCATATATAGAAAGGTGTCTTTTGGTGCAATATCTAACTAACACTCACATGTCTAAGTTAGTCCTCGCCATTGATTCATGAGAGTATTAGAATATGTTAAAGCCCAAGTGAAGCCAGATTGTGTCAAATCCTGTAAATATCATTGAAAAGCCTAGTTTAATCGCAACTACCGAAATAATTGGGTCGGTGGAAATTACCAGTGAAAACAAGTGCAATTTCTGCTCTGCTTTGTGCTGTTCATATATCACCCAAGAACTAGACACTCCTCGCACTATGCAAGCATTTGATGTTTTACTTTGGCAAGTGGCCCATAAAGACATTCATGTGTTTAAAGATGGTAATGGTTGGTATTTACTCAGCATGACTCGTTGCGAATATGTAATGCCAGATAATCGCTGTGGTATCTACGAAAAACGACCTATTATCTGCCGTGAGCACAGTAACGATCACTGCGAAAAAGATGTGCCAATCGATGAAGGCTGCGACTATTACTTTACTGCCTTTGATGAACTTGATGCCTACTGTCGCAAGCGATTTAAGACTTGGGATAACCGTTTAGCGAAGTTCGAAGCAAGCCGTGCTAAATAATTTCATTTGATAAGTACGGCGTATAACTAGAATTAGCTGATAACACCCCTTGCATGAGTCAATAAAACAGTCCCTGTTGGGTAAAGTAGATGGCTTATTAACGGCAATAACAGCAGAGGCTCCGTCGTTATTTTTTTCAAGCGTCACTACTTATGATTATCAGGTTTGTTTTATTACTCGCAGCAATTCAAATTAGCTTTTTAAAACACAAAATCATTGCATGGCATCCTTTTTTGGGGACACTAAAGGTTACGGCTACGATATTAATCAATATATTAGATAACAGTTACGTTGTACTCTGGGGATTACGAAATTCTAAAGTGAAGATAAAGTTTCTGGCTGCTTAGAAAGAAAGCCATTTCATTTATCTACAAATCCAAACTTACTTGGAAAAATAAGTTTATTAGTCTGATTAACAAACCCCTATCCGATCCAATAAACTTACAACTACTGAATCTTATTAAGCAGAAATATCACTGAAAAAAATGATATAAGTAGCTACAGAACGTCCCAGTCTATTGTCTGCTTACCGTAATTTTTTAGATAGTAATTGGTATTGCTAAAACAACCTGAGCCCATGAACGAGACAAAATCTTTGCCTGTTTTTGTGGCACCCAAAGGACTTGGATGAGATGTTTTAATGACTGTGTGTTTGCTGGTATCTATATTTGCGCATATGTTATGGGCAAACTTGCCCCAAGCTAAAAACACTACTCCAGATTGATCTTGGTTAATCTTTTCAATGCAGCTATTAGTAAAGGCTAACCAGCCTTTTTTGCTGTGGCTATTAGCATCAGCTTCTCGAACTGTTAATGAAGCATTTAATAGCAATACACCTTGCTTTGCCCAGCCTTCTAAGTTGCCATAAATAGGCATATTCATTCCAATATCGCGGCTAATTTCTTTATAAATGTTTCGTAACGAAGGCGGTATCGCTACCCCATCGGGCACACTAAAACTTAAGCCATGAGCTTGACCAAAACCGTGATAAGGATCTTGTCCTACAATGACTACTTTGACTTTTTTAAGAGGTGAAAATTGAAACGCATTAAAAACTTGATCTTTTGGTGGAAAAACCTTTTGGCCACATTCAGCTTCTACTTCTAGAAACTTACCCAGAGCTTGCATATACCCTTGAACAAACTCATGTTCGAAATGGGCTTTCCATTGGTCGTCTATACCTAAGATTAAATTATCAAAGTACATTATTGCTTCTCGTTATCTTCACTAGCTTCTTCAACTTGAATTTTTGTCACTGAGAACAGACGATAGATAAATACTGAAAAGAACGGCATAAAAACTACATTTAATGCAAATTCGGCTACACCTAAAGCCATAGGGTTTACGGCAATTATTAACTTAAGAACAGCAAGTACTATTACATAAGCCAAAACCACAAAACTTAATAAAGTAAATCCATAAAAAATAGTTCGATTACCCTTCACCTGCCTATTACTGGCCTTTATCGCATCGATAGGTGACAAACCGTCTACTAATGTTAGGTAAGGAGCAAAAAAACACCGGTACATCACAACACTTAACGGGATAGCAATAATCACCATTATGAAAATATTACGCATCGTCTCGTCTGCAATACCTGAACCTAGTAATGTTGCCACAAAAGCTGCAGGGATAATTACTAGCACTGCCGCTAAACCAAAAACAAAACCAGTTACTGTCACTGGCACTACCTTGCTTAAGGTCAGCGCAAATGCATGTTTTAAACTGTCGTTCTGATCTACCGAGAACTGATGTATCAGCGACATCATGTACACAGAAAAAAACATGCTCAATGCAGCAATAAACATTATAGGCATCACACTAGGTGACTCTCCTGTGGATGTTATTCCTACCATAATAAGGGGCGTTATGCTTGAAGCGATACTTAGCCAAAATAATTTATTAAATAGTCGCCCATAGAAAGAAAGACTTTGTTTGAAGATTTCAACGGCTGTCATATGTATGCTCTGTAAAATGCTATGGGAAAATAATAAAAATAGTATATCTGTCTGACAGACTAGATGCGAGTACCCACTGGCTTTAGGATTATACAACCATATAAAAAAAGCCTAGCCACGGTACTTATCAATATGAATATTAATATAGTTATCATGTGCTAGGCTCTTATATCACTGATATTTAACAACCAGTGATTAACTCAATATTATAAACTCATTTTAATGGACGCATATGCGGGAATAAAATAACGTCTTTGATGGTTGGGCTGTCTGTGAACAACATCATTAAACGGTCAATACCTATGCCTTCGCCAGCTGTAGGTGGCATACCATACTCTAACGCTTGAATGTAGTCTGCGTCGTAGTGCATAGCTTCGTCGTCACCGGCTGCTTTCTCATCTACTTGACGCTGGAAACGCTCAGCTTGATCCGCGGCATCGTTAAGCTCAGAAAAGCCATTGGCCAATTCACGACCACCAACAAAAAACTCAAAACGGTCAGTGAAGAATGGGCTACCATCGCTGCGGCGAGCAAGCGGTGAAACTTCCCATGGATAAGCCGTAATGAACGTAGGTTGATCTAGTTTATGCTCAGCTGTTTCTTCAAATATTTCACATAACCATTTACCTGGGCCCCAAACACTTTGTTTAGCTTCTTCTTTAATACCGACTTCTTTTGCATAAGTTTTAAGTGCATCTAAATTGTTTTCACAATCTTGGATAATGGCAGAGTCAAAGCTTGGATTATATTTAATAACTGCGTCAACCATGGTGATGCGTGTAAACGGCTGCGAGAAATCGTAAACACTTTCTGCTGTTATATTGCCTTCTGTGTCCTTAGTGGTATTTTTAATATCTGTAGTGCCCATAACGTCTTGTGCCAAGGTGCGCAGCATGTCTTCAGTGGTATCCATCAAATCATGGTAAGTGGCATACGCCTGATAGAATTCAATCATAGTGAATTCAGGGTTATGGCGAGTAGACAGACCTTCATTGCGAAAGCTGCGGTTAATTTCGAATACACGTTCAAAACCACCCACAACCAAACGCTTAAGGTTTAGTTCTGGAGCGATACGTAAGTACATATCTACGTCTAATGCGTTGTGATGTGTTTCGAAAGGTTTAGCCGTAGCTCCACCTGGAATTACTTGCAACATTGGGGTTTCAACTTCCATGAAGTCGCGGTCATTTAAGTAACGACGAATGCCTTCTACAATTTTTGAACGTATTTTAAATAATTCGCGAGTATCTTTGCTCATAATTAAATCCACATAGCGTTGACGATATTTTGTTTCTTGATCCGCTAGGCCATGGAATTTATCTGGCAATGGACGCAATGATTTAGTCAACATAATTATGTCAGAAGATTGAGTTACATTAACGTATAGCTCACCTTTACCCGACTTATGCAATGCACCACGTGCACCAACAATGTCACCTAAGTCAAATACAGACTTGTAGTTAATTTCTTTTTGTACTTCTTTAGCAATGTAAATTTGAATGGTCCCAGAGGTATCTTGAATCTGGGCAAACGGACCACGCTGAAACATGATACGGCCTGCAACCGCAACCTGATTGTCTTGCTCTTCTAAAGATGGCTTATCAAACTCGCCAAATTGCTTCTGTAAGTCATCAGCCACGTGTTTTCGATCAAAATCGTTCTTATGTCCGTTCGCAGAACAACCTTCACGAAGCGCTTCTAATTTAGCGCGACGTTCGGCGATCAATTTATTTTCGTCACGTGGTTCAGTCATGTTATTACCTTTCAAATTTACGCTTAATGCTGATTACATTAACCGGTGTTCAATTTTTAATATAGAAATAAGTTAGACGCCGGCTTTTAACGAGGCTTCCATAAATGGGTCTAACGCCCCGTCTAAAACTTGCTGGGTATTACGGTTTTCTACACCCGTTCTTAAATCTTTTATACGAGAGTCATCTAACACGTACGAACGAATTTGACTGCCCCAGCCTATATCACTTTTGGTGGCTTCTAGCGCTTGGCTTTCCGCGTTACGGGTAGCTAATTCTAGTTCGTATAGTTTTGCTTTTAACTGCTTCATTGCCTGGTCTTTGTTCTTATGTTGTGAACGCTGATTCTGACATTGAGTCACTGTATTGGTGGGTATATGGGTTATACGCACCGCCGACTCGGTGGTGTTTACGTGCTGACCGCCTGCTCCCGATGCACGATATACGTCTACACGTAAGTCAGCGGGGTTCATGTCGATTTCAATGTTGTCATCTACCTCTGGTGATGCAAATACGGATGCAAACGAAGTATGACGACGACCACTAGAGTCATATGGTGACTTACGGACTAAACGATGAACCCCTGTTTCGGTTCGCAACCAACCAAAAGCGTATTCCCCTTCAAAGCGAATAGTGGCCGATTTAATACCAGCTACTTCACCTGCAGAAGCTTCCATTAGTTCAACTTTATAGCCTTTGGCTTCACCCCAGCGTAAATACATTCGCAAGATCATTTCAGCCCAATCTTGAGCTTCG
The DNA here is from genome assembly GCA_047628755.1 of Crocinitomicaceae bacterium. Taxonomy (GTDB): domain Bacteria; phylum Pseudomonadota; class Gammaproteobacteria; order Pseudomonadales; family Oceanobacteraceae; genus Bermanella. The sequence goes on from JBLHVV010000005.1 coordinate 10,059, forward strand.
GTGCCACCTGAACCTGACTGTATATCTAAATAAGCACTGTTGGCATCCATCTCGCCAGAGAACATGCGACGGAACTCTAGTTTTTCGAGAAGAGCTTGCAATGCATCCAATTCAGATTCTACTTCTGCAACAGATTCTTCGTCGTCTTCGGCTACCGACATCTCTAGCAGTTCTGCACTGTCTGACAAGCCTCCGTCCATGCCATCTATAGTATTAACTACGGCTTCTAGGCTGGCGCGTTCACGACCTAGCTCTTGTGCTTTTTCTGGCTCGTTCCAAATGGCACTTTCACCTAGAATTAATTCAACTTCTTGAAGACGTTCCGCTTTGTGAACATAGTCAAAGATACCCCCGAAGCATCTCAGTTCGGGCTGTAAGGTCTTTAATTCGATTTATGATAGGTTGAACTTCCAACAAATCTCTCCAATTGGTAATAATAAGGTTATATTTCGGTGCGCAATTCTACCTAAAATTAGGCTATAACAACAGTGCTATAACCGAACTTAACCGCATGCCTTCATCCACAAACAGTCGCTCCAATCCAAGATCATATGGATTATCAAACCAGCGCCTAAAATCCCTGTCACCAACTGCCCTTTGGTGACACTGCCTCTAACTAATTTAAAGCCAATTGGTAATACCGTCATCAGCCCATAAATCACCATGGGCCAAAAGGTATGAAGCGGATGAAACCAAATGCTGCAACGGCCAGGTGAATAAATTGGGGTAGCTAGTATATGGTCTATGTCCACAGACATAGTGGCCATTAGCAGTAAAAAGACTATTTTAAAGCTAAGCACTGGCAGCGATCGGTTAACTAATAGAACGTATAGATAAGCTGCAATCAATGGGGCCAGTACATGTAAAAGCATATGAATGGCCGATCTATTGTCAGTTATCCAGAATAAACAAAATTCAATCATGCGCAGATACCATTTTTATTAAGAGCGGTATAAGGTTTTAATTAGGTGATATCCAAACTGGGTTTTAACGGGTCCCTGAACCTTTAATAACGGGCGTTTAAATACCACGTCGTCAAAGGCTTTTACCATATCACCTTTATGAAATTCGCCTAAATTACCACCATTTTTTTTACTTGGGCAAGTGGAATATTGCTTAGCTAATTTGCCAAAATCTTCACCTTTAGCCAACCGCTCTTTTAGCTCTTCAGCCAGTTTTTTCTCTTTTACTAGTATATGACATGCACTTGCTAAGGCCATGATAATCTCCAGGGCATCGGTATGTTTACGACCCGCTTTGCGACTAAACAGAGGGCCAACTAAAATATAGCGTCATTTTAACGTATAATGTCGCAATTCTTTATCATTTATTCAAATAGGTCTGACTCACGTGGCACTTAAAGCAACTGTATTCAAATGCGAACTAAATATCAGTGATATGGACCGCCACTATTATCAAACCCATTCTTTGACTATCGCGCGCCATCCTAGTGAAAACGATTTGCGTATGATGATTCGAATTATCGCTTTTGCGCTAAATGCCCATGATCAGCTGCAATTTACCAAGGGCTTAAGCTCTCAAGACGAACCCGACCTTTGGAACAAAAGCTTAAGTGATGAAATAGACTTGTGGGTCGACTTGGGTCAAGTAGATGAAAAACGTTTGCGTAAAGCCTGTGGCAAAGGTAAAGAAGTAATTATTTATACCTACAACGACAAGCAAGCTGGACCTTGGGAGACCCTAATGCAGACCTACTTTAATCGCCATAATAATTTATCAGTTTACCATGTGCCCTCTGCCGTTGGTGAAGAGCTGGGTACTTTAGTACAAAAAAATATGGAACTACAGATTAGTATTCAAGACAATGAAGTATTTATTAACTCGGATACTGCTCAGGTTAACTTTACACCGGTAAAAAACTTTCCTATTTAGTTGAGAAACTTTAACTAACAAGCCAGCTTACCTCGTTAGATTAAGCTGGCTTTATATTAGAATAATTTTTTAAACTGATCTTTTAATTTTTGTTCTTGTTCTTTTATCTTTTTATCTGCCTTTGCTTTTATCCGTGCCTTTTCTGCGTCCCGTTTCTTCTTCAAGCGGGCTTTTTCGGCATTTTGTTTTGCTTTAACTTCTGCCTTTAACTGATTTTCGTAACTAGATATTTCAGTCTCAGCTAGTTTCTCTAAAGCTTTTGTTTTATCGACCAAACTTCCTTCCGTGAGATTTAAACCTTTTAGCTGCTCTTGATAATTTCCACTATAGGACATTAGCTTGTTATTTAATTTATTCTTAAGCTTGGTCTCTAGTTCGGTTTGTTTTTGATCAATTCGTTGGTTAAACGCGGCTTTTAATTGGCCATCTAAATTACTGCTTAGATTAACTTTAGGTGATGTTAATTCGCCTTTGGCTGTAACGTCCAGCGTAAATTGATTCACATTTTTAAGCGCCAACACCATCTCTTTGGCGAGAGTTGTGCGCTTTTTGCTGTCAAATACAGCGCTTTTGAACAAGCCATTACCTACAACATTCATTTGGTTATTTGAAAACACTGCACTGGCTTGCACATCTGTATAACTGGAAACCATTTTCAAGCCAGCTAACCCCATTTTAAGATTGCGTATATTCCAGCTATCCACCTCTAGGTTAAAGCTGTCTTTACCTGCGGATTGCCTGTGGTCTAGCTCACCTGTAATAGTTAATGCTTTAATATTCTTTAAGTTTTTACCGTTCGCTAAAATTCGAGTAGGAGCATTAATTATATCTTGCTGATGAGTAATATCGGTCACTTTTACTACCACCTGACCTAATGACTCCTTTCCACCCGATTCATCGGTGGCCATAGCAGGCAATGCCATACTGAAGTCTAATGTTTTAATCCAAAAATCGGGCATTGGACGATCAGTATCAAAGTGCACAAAACGACCTTCTAAACGTTTTTCTTTCAGTTCTTTTTTAGCTTCTTCTGCCTCTTCATCTACTAAAAATGGTCTAGCCTTTTCATAATAGCCCAATGCAGTTTTAGCATAGCCACCGGCATCTTCACCGAATATAAGTGCCGCTAAGTTGCTTGTACCCACTGCATCTAGTGAATACTTACCTTTTAGATTGCTTAGGTCTTCGCTAGGGGAAGCTTTTAATTTTGACCATTTTTGTTTTAAATCAGATTTACCATCTTTAATCGCGTTTTTAGCCTTAGCAATGGCCGCTTTATCTTTTTTAAACTGAGACTTTAATGTGTCAAATTCTCTTTTGCGTTGCTTGAAGTCATCTAAGCTTTTAAATTTCCCATTTAAAATAGCGTTTAACTGCTGCTCGTAACCTTTAATAGTTTCTTCTGTAGGCAAGTTACCAACGGCATCTTCTGTAGCCACTTGATGCTGCTTGAAGGCTAACTCTAATGCTTCGCCCCGCTCTACAGTTAACAGCTTTTCACGATCAAGTATCTCATCTGCACTTGGCAAAATTTTAATACTGCTTTCTTTTTCGGTAATATCTAATGCATCATCTTCTATGTCAGACTGGGTATTTTTAGAGGTTGACCGGGTGAGTGCTCCGGAGCGCTTTCGTGCTGTGCCCAGTGCAAAACCGGTAAGCATCACATCAGGAATAATTGCTTTACCTAATAACAACGGAAATGGTTCTAAGTTGGCTATAGCGGTATCAAAACTCATCATATTTTCCATTGGTGCATCTTTGTCCGTCACTTGAACACCTGATATGGTAATAGACAATGGATTAAGACCGAAACTTATATCGGCCACATTGACTTGTGCTCCAGCGGCTTCGCTGCCATATTTTTCTATTGCCATTTTCAATAGAGGCCCTGCAGCCATCATCCAAAATGCAGTGACCAGAGCTACAAATGCTAAAAAACCTGCAATACCAGACCAACGAATCCATTTAGTCATGATTATGCCTCCAGCTTTTCGTAGACTTTGTAAAACTTACTGGCTTTAAGCAATTTGCTTATTTTTAGCTTTTCGAACCATGCCATTAAACGATTACGATACAGGCTAATCATTATTCGAGTGATGATTAATGTGGGTATAAATAAGATTAACGACAGTGCGATGCTGCCCAGTAATAAGGTGTGATTAAATTTAAAACCACGCCAAACATCACTTTGATATAACTGAGTCCATGTTTGAATTAAATCGGGGTTAGATAATAAAGACTCACCAATTGAAATGGACAAAGGATCAATGGCAAATGCTAGTAACGCGAGCACTGCACTTGCTAGCAAAAATGCACTTAGATTCACACGAATAACGCAAACGAATAGAAGGATAAAAAAATTATGCAGACTAAAAAACGGAGTCAAACCCACAAACAATGCAAACGCAAATCCCAGTGATATTTGACTCGGAGAGGCATCGCTATTTAGGACTTTTAAAAATTTGGCCAGTAGGCTTAACATGTTATTTCCTTATTACGTTTGTATAAAGCTAGAGTAATTATTGTTCTATTTAATTTAATCAGTATAAATGAATAAAGCACACCATATAGCAACTACCCTTCTCTAGCTAGATAATCAGAAATGTCTTTAAATACAGGGTTTAAAAAATGAAATACACCTGCAATTCCACCGACTATATGATGGTGAGGTACCTTGTCATAAATAATGGTTTCATGCTCTATATCTAGTTCTTTTAAACGCTTGGCAAATCGCTCTAAATGATACAGCCCCACAGTATCATCAGCACGACCATGCATTAATAACATTTTGGCGATTCCCACTCTGGCTAAATTAATTGGATTCGCATCATGGCTATTATGCTTGTAACCCATGTCCACATACTGATCACTTATATCATGCACCTGAATACCGTCAAACTTTCCCACCACTAGCGGATCATCTAATGGCAAATCATAGGGACCTGCCATACCAATACAGGCCTTAATATTGATGTTAGCCTCAGCATTTTCTAAATAACATGGCTGTGTGTTCAGCATAGCTACCGTATGAGCACCTGCACTGTGCCCAATAAAAATAACGTCTAAAGGAAGGCTACTAACACCCTTATCACCATTGATTTCTAGATCTGATAAATGCTTAGGAAGCGCAGCACATGCCGAAGCTACGTCTTCTATAAAGTTAGGAAACTTAGCATCTGGATAAAGACGATAATTGGGTATTGCAGTCACGTAGCCTAATTTAGCGAATTCCATACCTGCAAACTGATAATCGTCTTTATGGCCTGAATCCCATGCACCGCCGTATACAAAAACGATAACCGGCTTACTCACATCGGTATGATCGGGTATATAAATATCTAAATTATGCCGGCTGTCATTGGCATAAGGCAGATCTTTAATGCGCTTAACTGTTTTTGAAAATGCCATAGCATTCATCAACCATAAAGGGTTTAGTCCAATAATAATGACTGCGATCAATATTACGGCTAAAGTAACAACTAAAAATACAAACATAAAACACTCTTTACTATCTTTAAGGCTAACTATTTAAATACTGGGTAGCTAAATAAATACTACTTCACATTATTAATAGATATAACTAAGTCAATTAATCGGTCTATTTTAATATTGCTTAACTGTCGATAATCAAAATATGGACAGATAATAAGCTTCTTTTGTGGCCAGATAACAAAATCATTATCGACCCTTATCATACCTTTGTGGATATCTTCATGATAACCCAAGAGGATGGCATATTGTTTACCCATAATTAAATGCACAGCATCTTCATCTAAATTTGGCTTGGTAAATAATAAGCGCTGACCTGAACCTGCTTGCAAAAGTTTTTGATCTCGGTAGTTTTGCCAACTTGACATATCAAGCTCTATTTCTTGCTTAGTAAAATAACTAAACATAAACTTCGCAAACACATTAAATATCTTGCGCCAATGATTACCTGTTTGCTGAGCAATAGAAGTAATGTCGTTCTCAGTTAACGGCTTAAGTTCATTCAGGTGACTGTATTCGTCTAACGGTGGCCTATTAGCAATATAAACATTTATAAAGCTATGCTGAACATCACCTACTCCAATCATTAGTGTACTCATATTGTGTTTTAACTATAATCAACAAGATGCTTTTCTGCTTTAATAGACTCGACAGGAATTATGAAAAAACCTGAAATTATTTTGCTTATCATACACAATCTTCATAAAGATCTCGCTCAAGCTATTTTTGCTGCCGAAGAAGCTATGAAAGGTGCAACTCACGATCAAAGTAAAGCTGAGACCCAGTACGATACTCTAGGCCTTGAATATGCTTACCTTGCCGAAGGCCAAAGCCGACGGATTGATATACTAAAAGAGGAGGTTGTTAGGCTAGAAAACTGGCAAGCCCCCACATTCCATAAAGATCAAGAGATTTACCTAGGGGCTTTGTTGCAATTAATCAGTGTGTCGCAACTTGAGCCGCTTTGGGTGTTTTTAATCCCCGCGGGTGGTGGACAAAAAATAACAATAGCAGACCACATTACGCTGCATACCATTACACCTGACACCCCCTTAGGCACATCTATTTTAGGCAAGTCTGTTGGCGATGAAATAACTCTTCCCAATGGCAATATATTCAAGATAGAGCAACTGAGTTAGCACTTAACTACAGTTTTTGTCTAATTTAGCCCCATAATTAACCAAAGTAATAGTTCACCAGTCATGTGGTTTATATAAATACACATTTATTCATGACTGATGAAAATACGCTATTTTTTGCCTCCCAAGCTTGCTAAAGTCCATGCCCATAATATAACAATAAATATTTTTAGAGGTCGATATGTCTACTCAGTTTGATATTGTAATTTTTGGCGCTACCAGCTTTGTTGGCGAGATTCTTACCGGCTATATGATGAAGCAATATGGCACTAATGGTGAGGTAAAGTGGGCCATCGCGGGACGCAGTGAAAGTAAACTAAGCGCAATTAAAGAAATGCACAATGCGCAAGATATTCCTCATATTGTGGCTGATGCCGCTAATCAAGCTCAACTTAAAAAAATGGTTGCACAAGCCCGCGTTATTATTTCAACTGTTGGCCCTTACGCCCTGTATGGGGAACCTCTAGTAAAGGAATGTGCAGAAACAGGTACTGATTACTGTGATTTAACCGGTGAAGTGCAATGGTATAAGCGCATGGTTGAAAAGTACCATGAAGTGGCTCAAGAGTCGGGAGCTCGTATTGTACATTGCAGTGGTTTTGACTCTATTCCGTCTGACATGGGTGTATTCTTTTTACAGCAACAAGCTTATAAGAAATTTGGTAAATTTAGTAACAACGTAACTAATCGTGTCGCTAAAATTCTGGGGGGTGCCAGTGGCGGCACCGTTGCCAGCATGACTAATGTGGTGAAAGAAGCCGCTAAAGACCCAGCTCTAAGAAAAGAACTGCAAAACCCTTATAGCATCTGCCCAAGCGACCATAAGTTTAAAACACGCCAACAAAATGTGAGTGGCGCTGTATTTGATACTGATTTAAATGCATGGGTTGGCCCATTTGTTATGGCGGCTGTTAATGAAAGAGTGGTGCATCGATCTAACGCCCTGTTGAATAATGCTTACGGCACAGATTTTAAATACAGTGAAGCCATGTTAATGGGTAAAGGATCTAAAGGTAAAAGCAGAGCTCGCTACATGGGCTGGGGCCTAAATATCTTTATGGTACTTGCTGCCCTAAGCCCTACTCGCTGGTTATTAGAACGATTTGTATTACCTAAACCGGGGGAAGGCCCAACTCCAAAGGAACAAAAAGAAGGAATGTACGATATGCGTTTCACTGGAAAAATGGATTCAGGTAATAAGGTCAAAGTCAAAGTCACTGGCGATCGCGACCCAGGCTATGGTAGCACTGCAAAAATGCTAGGTGAAGCTGCGGTCTGTTTAGCACTATTACCTAAAGCCGATAAAGCTGGAGGGTTTTGGACTCCTTCTAGTGCCTATGGTATGGACCTAATTGAACGTTTAACAAAAAATGCAGGCCTTACCTTTGAAGTTGTAGAAAGTTAGCCAAAACGAAGTCTGGCTATGTATATGCTTAAAGGCTCAATATATTATGTATTGGGCCTTTTATTTGTATTTTGATTGGAATACCGTATTCTTGTTTTATCAAAAGTCGTTACATAACTAGTCAATGAGAGGTTTATGAACAATATTATTCATCAACGTATAGAAGAAGCCTTGAAAATCATGGTGCCCTTTGCAATTCAGGCCGACGAGGTTTTAGACCAGTTAAAGCAAGACCAGAAAGGGAATTTTAGTGCTATTTTCCCCAAGGATAGTTTTTTTAAAACAGTTTCCACTCGCTTTTTACCATACATGGAAGAGCTGAATGCTGACTTAAAATTACTACCCGAAGATGTTCAAGAGCCCGCGTTTGAACCCTTATTAACAGATATAATGAACAAACTAGAAACCATGCAACAGGTTTTGAATAGCTTCCACGAATTGCGCGAATATGATGAAGAAAAGGTAAAACCTACCTAATCATTATTACGATTCGCCTAAGGCCAATTGAGCATAGCGTTGATTATATTGCTCCATAGAAATCATTCGTTCGCTGGCTTCATCCCACAAAATAAATTTAAACGACTTTAATACGTCTTTTAATCTAAGAGTGGGGACTTCTTCAAATAGATGTTGATACTCTTCATGGCATGCTCTTAATTTATAATTAGGAATACGAGCTGATAAATGATGAATATGATGATAGCCAATGTCGGCTGTAAACCAATGTAAAATTCTCGGTAAGTCTAAATAGCTGGTACCCTCAATTGCTGCGGTATTGTAGTTCCAATTTTCATCACCTGTCGCATATGATTCTTCAAAGTTATGCTGAATGGTAAATAAAATAATACCCAAAGCCCCCGCCAACGATAATGCAATAACGTAAATTGTCATGAACGGTATAACTCCAAAAAATGCACAGCCCAACACAATGAAACCAAGCAATACAATATTATTGGCGGCCATATGCTTGTATTCTTTCCAGTCGGCCCAAAACTTAGTTTTAAACGTATTTTTAATTTCTTGTAAAGAAGCGGAAGGATCTGAATATTTTATTTTAATAGTGTGAATAAAAAACTGAATACTGCCTTTAATCCAAGTAAATCTGGGAGTAAAAATAAAATATAAAAAGCCACCTAAAGGAGCCATTAGAATATTACGACCATTAACATAAGACTTTTGCTTTTTTTTAGATAATTCAGAATATTCATCGGTTGATAATACCGCTAAAGGTCCGCGATACTTATTCCAGTTTCCATTGGTGGCATGATGATAAGCGTGATGCTTTGACCAAACATATTCTGGCACCCCGCACATAACACCCATAATAAACCCAGCAATACTGTTCTGCTTGGGCGTAACAAACAAACAACCGTGCCCGGCATCGTGCATCATCATAAACACACGCATGATAATCAGAATTAATACCGAGACTATTCCAGCCGTTAACCAGTAAGAGATTGCTAGACTTTCAATGGCAAAATAAAATAAAGCAAAGTAAGGAATGATGGTAGACATCATTTGATAAGTAGCGAAACCGTTACTTCGACTTGCATACTTTTTTATTAAGGCACTCTTTTCTTGTTTTAATCGTTCTGTTGTATTCATTATTATTATCCGAACAAGGCTAAAGCAATGTGGTAGTTGAACTTTATTCTCTAATAGCATACAACAAACTAACCGTTAATCATTATAAATAATTACTAGTTTAAGCTTAGAAATTCATGACCCACACCGATAAGACGCATCTCGCCTCATTGCTTCGTGTATTAAACAAATCACCCTTTAATTAGTGGTTTATACCTATATCGTGTCCAATCACTTTATTTAATTACTGGGTAATATATCTCACCCCAATCTTCTTCGGGGGAATTTAACATTATTTCGATTACTGTAGGCATTAACACTCCCAATAAATCGGCGCCATCTTTCACCTGATCTCGGTTCACTTGGCTTTTGTAAGTGGCTCCCCCATGTAGCAACTGGTTACGTAATACAAACAAGCGATCAAGTACAATAGCTAATAATTCAGGTACCTGCTGACGGCTTAAACTGTTTAAGGCTGAAACACTTAACCGATTAAACTCTTGTTGCCATGAATCGTTGTTTTTATCATTACGCTTAGCTGACCAAAAACCATGAAAGACAAACGGATTTTTAATCAGTGCTTTTACTGGCCCTGAATAGGTTTCCCATAAAATAGCGTATATTTTTTTATTCCTGTCATGTGCTACCAATTTTTCTACAAAGCGTAAAAAAGCAAAGCGCTCTGCAAGAGATTCACTTCCCCCTTCATTCACTGCGTAACAAGCATTGAAACTGATCCACAAGCTAATCAGTTGTAAATCTAAATCGGAGTCTTGTTCTGCCGCCGCGCCTATCCAACTAACCGCGCGATGCAAACGAGTGGCATGGGATTCAGACAACTGATTTCGCTGTTGTTTTAAATTCAATTTAAGTTTTTGATGATCTTGAAGAATAGACATATTTTTATTTTAGTTAATCACAGGATGCAAAACAGTGTGACCTTAATGCAGGTTTTAAACAAGAGGATCTGGAACACTAAAGTTGATTAATATGACGATAGAAGTCGATTTTGGGTTAGTGGCAAGTGTAGGAGGTCTGGGTTGGTAAATACTTTTTAACAACGCCAGAGCTATTAATCGCCTGTAAACAAACCACTACAATAATTAGTGGTGGTGACCACCTTCGCCATGCACATGCCCGTGCGATAACTCTTCAGCACTAGGCTCACGGACAGTTTCAATACTTATGTCAAATGTCAGCACTAATCCTGCTAATGGATGATTTGTATCTACGTCTACGTTAAAACGACCTACTTTTACGATGGTCACATCACGCATGCCTTTTTCAGTTTTAACTTTTACAGCCATGCCTTTCTGCAACTTACCTTTATTAGCAATGTGCTTTATTGGAATGCGCTGTTGAGCCTCTTCGTTACGCATTCCATAAGCTTTTTCTGGTGGGAGTGTGACTTGAAACTGCTCACCCTCTACCTTACCTGAAAATTCAGTTTCTAGTGCTGGCAAAATATTACCGTGACCCACTAAAAATGTCATTGGATGTGAGTTAGTACTGGTTTCAAATGCCTTACCGTCTTCACCGGTTAGGGTATAGTGAAAGTAGACCACTTTGTTTTTTTCAATGTTCATGTTGTGTGCCTTAAATGCTGCTGGCAAGGGTGTGAACGCCCTGCTTTTTAAGTTTAATATATCTGAATCTTACAACTGTTTACGACAATTTATAAATGCCTACAGCTACCAGGGGAGGGTTTGACCATTAGAATGCCAAAAACCACCAGTATTTTTTAAGTTTAATTCTTCAACTCGTTGAATTAACCCTGCTGCTGCTTGCTCTGGTGTTAAATCTCCACCAAAGTTTACCATACGGGTTTGCACGTAGCCTGGATGAAGTACACAAACTGCTATGCTGTTTTGTTTTAAGTCCATGGCCAATGATTTAGTAAAGGCATTTAGTGCGGCTTTACTGGCTCGGTAACCGTAATAGGCACCACTGGTATTGTCTTCGATACTGCCCATTCGGCTTGTTATATTAGCTATCTTACTGCCAGCTGTTAAAAACGGCAGTATGGCTTCGGTTACCATAAGTGGCGCTATAGAATTAACTTCAAACTGGTCACGAATGGTATTTACGTCTAGTTCACCTAAGATTTCATTCTTGAATAAACCTGCATTGTTTATAAGGACGTCTATTTTATCTTCGTCACCTAGGCACAGGCCTAAAATTTCAGATAATTTGGAAACCGCAGCGTCATCGGTTAAATCGATTCCGCTGATTACTTGTTCAGCCAACTCCTCTATTTCATCATTTGTTTCTCGACAAATAGCCATAACATCATGCCCTGCGTTTACGTACTGCTTGGCCATGGCTAGACCAATACCGCGGTTAGCACCTGTGATAAGTACTCTCATTAATTAAATCCTTTGACTTGATGTTTATTAGAATGACAACATAATGGGTGTATTATTGAAATATTCAAGTGCCTAGTAGGGCTTAACCCTACATATACAAAGCTTTATTTTAAGGATAAATATGAAACCTGTTAATCCATCATCGTTACGTAATCAAGGCCCTATATTTGAAATTCTAAAACGCTATTTAACTGCTAAAGGAAAATTATTAGAAATTGGCTGCGGAACAGGTCAGCATGCTGTATTTATGGGTGAAAAATTGCACCATATTGAATGGCAAGCAAGCGACTGTGAGGGCGCCACTGATGGTGCTAATATGTGGATTAGCGAGAATGGAATTTTACCTCCTGCTATTGAATTGGATATATCTTTAAATAACTGGCAAAAAGCTATTTTAAGCCCTATAAATTACATTTATAGCGCCAACGTTATTCACTTTGTGCCTGATGCTACTGTAAAAACATTTTTTAATGGTGTTGACGAGATATTATTAAATGATGGGACTTTGATTCTATATGGTCCATATAATGATGATGGATTTACCAGTGAAGGCAATGCAGGCTTAGACGCGTGGCTTAAAGCCGATGTTCACCCTTTAGCAGGCATTAAAGAATTGTCATATATTACATCACTAGCAAACGAAGTAGGCTTAAGGCTAGTGGCCAATCATGTTATGCCGGCCAACAATCATTTATTGGTTTTTAAAAAAGCCAGTATTAGTTTAAATATTAATTAACGCCTTTTAAAGTAAATGACGTCTTGATTATGCTTTTTCCATTTACAAAAATTTCTAGTTCATGGTCACCATTATAATACTTTCGAGTGGTGATGGGTTTGATGGTGTGGTTCTTTTTAGCTTTGAACTGACCAGTATTATTAATCTTACCTACCTTCCATTTAAATACCTTAGGGCTTTTACTGCCGTTGGATTTTTGAAAATGGATTGCATAATCGATAATAATATCCTTATCTTTATTCCCTAAAAACTTAAATTCAAAGCTTAATTGACTACCGTATTCAACCAAATTACTTTCTAAACTCAATTCAATATCGCTGAGTTTTAAAGGTTTATAGCCCAACATTTTAAGCGTGGGCTGGTGGCCCTGCTTAATTAAGGTTCGACAAGCGTGTTTTATTAGCCTCATACGCTGTGGATTGTTAATGTCCAGCCAACACTCTAGCTTGGCCTGTAAGTAATCTGGATGGTCTTTTGATATGTCATTTAAGTGATTTGAAACACTTAACCGCACGTAATCGCTACTGTCATTTTTGAGCTTTTCTAATAATGGAAAGGTTAAATCTGGAGATGCTATAAATGCTTTTAACTGAAAACTCCAGGGTAATCTTGGTCGAGAGCCCTCACTTACTAAGCGTCTTATATGTTCATCTTCATGGTCACACCATTTATGCAGTTGCTTTAAAACCTCGTGCTGATGTATATCTAATAAATGGCGAATACCCCACTCACTACTAAACAGTTTAGTCACAGCGGCTAAGCCATCTAACGCATGAGCCAAGTGGTGCATACCATACTTACCTAAAAACTCAGCAAAAGGCACCGCTAGCCAAGAATGAATTCCTTGTTTGTCTATTTGATTTTCTACAGGAGCAAGAGAGTTAACGATAATCGTTTTTGCTTGAATAAAATCTTCAGGCAAACACTCATGCATGGCATCTACAATCTGACGGTTGCGCTCCATTAAACTTAGATCGACAAGATTATCTAAAGCGATTTTAAGGAAACGCTTTTTATTGAAGCTTTCATCATTGTTAGATAAATGGTCTGCAATAACTTTTATAGGTTTTTCACCCAGTTGATTTTTAAATGGTTCAGCCATCATTCTCTCAATTTACATTCCATGCCTAAATCATTTAGCTAACAATGGCCCGAGTGTTTAACCAGTTTAAGTCAAACTGCTGCATCCATTGCAAGCTGTCTTCTGTTTGCACTGTGGGCTTGTATTCAGCGGCTAAGTATCCGTGATAATTACTAAAGTTAATTGATTCAAATATTTTATAAAAGTTTAAGTTACCGGTTAACGGCTCACCACGATTAGGTGTGTCAGCAAACTGGATATGACCAATTAAATCGATATATTTTTTTATATTTACATCTACATGCCCTTCCATTAATTGCATATGATAAATATCAAACTGCATTTTAAGATTTGGATGATTTACCTCCATTAAAATATCATACATTTGTTTGCTGTTAAAAATAATAAAGTGGGGCATATCTTTAGTATTCACAGCTTCAAAAGTGACCAGTACATTCAGCTCTTTGAAAACACGAGCCGTTTTTTTTAAATTATGTTTAAGAGTAAACAAGTATTCAGAGCGCTTGCTTATATCAATATTTCGTCCAGGTAAAACATTCACTAACTTTACACCTAGCGCCTTAGCATAGTCATAGCAAAGCTCAATGGCTTGCTCGAACTCTGCTTGCCTACTAGGCACGCAAGCCAAACCCTCACCGCCCTCCATTAAATCGCCAACAGGTAAATTAATTAAACAAATCTCTACTCCCGCCTCTGTTTTTGCTTTAACTAAGTTGTCGATACTTTCAACATACGGAAATTGAATTTCTACTGTTTTAAAACCTGAATTTTTGGCTTTCATAAAACGCTCAAGTAATGGCACCTCAGTAAACATTAAAGACAGATTGGCGGCTAGCCTCATAAATATTACTCCTTAGGCAGATCTGGATTTTCAATAGCTTCATACAATGCAATTAATGTAGCAGGATCTTGATCAGAAAACCCATTACTTGCATGCTCCCTCATTAGTTCAACGCATAGGTTTGCCATTGGGGTTTCGCTATTAAAGTTTTTGGCCAGTTGCTTAGCCATATCTAAGTCTTTTAATAAGGTTTTTACGTGCCATTTTATTTCATCAAAATCTTGTATGGCCATGCGACTACCGGTTAGCTGTAACGGTATACTGTCTGCAAATCCACCTTGCAGAGCGGAAGGAATCTTACTGATATCAACACCTGCCTTTTTTGATAGTGACAAAGCTTCAGCCATAACCAATAAATTGCAACTGACAATCATTTGATTACATACTTTAGTTGTTTGGCCTGCACCGCTGGGTCCCATGTGAGTCACCCGCTGGCTCAACAGTTTTAATAAGGGCATTGCTCGCTCTATGTCTTCTGTTAATCCACCTGCCATCATCACTAAGTTTGCGGCTTCGGCACCTGCAACACCACCTGAAACTGGGCAATCTATCCAAGACGCGCCTGCCGTCTCAGACTGCTTGGCTAATACTAGAGTTGTGTCGGGGCTAATAGAGCTAAAGTCGATAATAAGATGATCAGTTCGCAGATGGGGCTGTAAAGCCGTCATAACAGCCTCTACACTTTGCGTATTAGATACACACAGCATAATCACATCGCACTGATCCGCTATAGCTTGTATGGTGTTTACTTGTTTAGCGCCCTCATCAACAAGAGGCTTACACTTTGCCGAATTACGATTGAATACATAAAGGTTTACATTGGCGCGTAGCAGCTGGCGGCACATTGGGAGTCCCATTAATCCAATGCCAATAAACCCGATGGTTATTTCTTGTACAAACATAAAAATATACCTCAGCCCAAATGGTAACTGCAAAAAATTAAATCGTGCCTACATTCTCTAGAAATCAGCGAATTAGTGCAATTTTTTATCTTTCAAAATTAGCGAAGGTACCTCTGGTGTCCTAAGCTAGATCTTATAAATGTAAAGGATATGCACATGAACTTAGCATCTTTATTTGAAGGAAGTCACAACCTTCCGATTATCCCTAAAGTTGTACAAGAATTAATAGCAACTTTTAATGATGATAATTTTAATATGGAGGATATTGCTCAAAAAATTAGCATGGACCCTGTATTGACGGCTAAGGTTTTACGGCTTGCAAATTGTGCACATTATGGCACAAATCGCACTGTGGCCAGTGCGGCTGATGCGGCCGTTATATTGGGGTTTTCTACCTTAAGAACTTTAGTTTTAGCCTCTGGTATTACTGGCGCAGTTCAAACCCCTGAAGGGTTTGATAGAAAAGCATTTTGGTTAAATAGCTTTGGTGTCGCTGCTATTGCTAAATGGCTGGCGCCCTACAGTAATCAAGACAAAGAAACGGCCTTTACCTGTGGCATGCTATATAGTATTGGTGAGATGTTAATACAGTTAATTGCACCCGCAGAGTCTAAGAAAATAAAAGCTGCAGCCAATGCTGGTGGTAAACTGTATGAAATTGAAAAGGCTATATTAGGATTTTGTTACGCCGATGTTGGTGC
Organism: Crocinitomicaceae bacterium; assembly: GCA_047628755.1. Taxonomy (GTDB): domain Bacteria; phylum Pseudomonadota; class Gammaproteobacteria; order Pseudomonadales; family Oceanobacteraceae; genus Bermanella. The sequence continues at coordinate 26,220 of JBLHVV010000005.1, forward strand.
AGAATTAGCTGAACGCTGGAAATTTCCAGATGACATTACCCAAGGTATTAAATTTCACTTAACTCCGAAAAAAGCGGGGGAAAACGCTAAATTAGCAGGCATTATAAATATTGCTATTTATATTTATAAATGCCAAAAAGAAAAGTTAAGTGATGAGGAAACACTCAATGAATTTCCAAATGATGTTGCAAAGCTCATAGGTATGGATACCGAGAAAGCACTGTACGATTTATTTAAACTACATGGTATTGAATCTGGTATGGACTCCTTATTATCGGATTTATAAATCAATTATTAAGTACTATAAAATAACGAATAAAAAGAGCCTCATGACTTATTTATTAAGTAGTAGGTTTAACAGAAGATACTAAATACCAACGACCCAACATAAATAATGCGAAAATAATTAACGGAATAGCCATAATATTCAATGCGTTCCATCCGTAATTAAATATAATTAATCCGGCAAGTAATGACATACCTGCTTGAGTCCCAAACACTGCTAACTCATTTATAGCTTGTGCGCTAAACCTCTCTTTTGGTCTATAGCTTTGTGCTAATAAACTGGTCCCTGCTACAAAGCAAAAGTTCCAACCAATACCCATTGCTACCAATGAGCTCCAGTATCCCCAGTAACTTTGGTCTAGCAATGCAATGGTTATAGCGACTACTATTGCCCCTAAGCCTAGCACTAACATCTGACCAATATTCATAAAACGCAATAGTATTGGGGATAAAATAGACGGCGCAAACATGGCCATAATGTGGGTTTGAATTACCACCTTGGCTTCAATTAAAGAAAAGCCTTGGAATTCAGTCATACTGATTGGTGTAGCCGTCATTATTAAACTCATGACACCATAAGCAACGGCACTACAAGTAATGGCTGCTGCAATACCTGGTGATGTTAAAAGCTGCAACCAAGAGCGACTAGAACCCTCGTTTAATTTCTTTTCTATTTCAACAAAATTAATGAAAATCAGCATTATTAATAATAGTGCATGAGCAATTGCTAACAACACAAAAGCGCCTGTATATTTTACTTCTAATAATTCAAGTCCGACCATCGCAAGCTCAGGGCCTAACCAAGCTGCAACTAATCCACCTAACATCATAAAATTAGTGGTTTGTGCCACTTTTTCTGGATTAACCCATTCTAATGCAGCAAAGCGAAATTGATAAACAAATGCAAGGTGAACGCCTAGCAAAAAAATACCAAAACATAACCCCCAAAATAGTTCATGACGAATACTATAGATGGTTAAAACTGAACCCAGTAAGCCAATTAACGTAGCGTAGACAAAACCTTTACGTCGGCCAATCTTTTGCATAATAAGTGCAGCAGGCATGCCTGCAATGGCAACACCTACTATTAATGCCGTAACGGGTAAGGTAGACATTGACGCAGAAGGGGCTAAATATAGACCTATAAATCCACCAATAAAAATAACTAAAGGTGCGGTTAACATACCAATAGTTTGAGCTATAGTAATTAAGATAACAGGCGTAGGAATCGAAAACACTTTAGGCATTCCTTATAATAAAAAAATAGTATGCCTACTTATGAATTTGGATCAATTTAAACTTGCAAAAATCCATCTTACTGGTTTTAATAGATTCGCATATTAAGGCATTTATTATGTTAATAATTTAAAAAGTTAAACCTATGCTCTGGCTTCTGATTTTTTCAGCTAGGGCATATTTCTCGGCTCTATATTAGCAGCTGATAAATTTTTTATTCCCCTCTAATACAGCCTCTTTTATATCTTAACTTAGACTTTAGCATTGCATTTATATGCTTAATCATATGTTAAAGCATATAAATATAAGCATCAGGAGAACAGCTGTGTCATCGTCTACCGAAACACACATTAGAAATGGATTATTATTGGCCCTATTGGCTAGTTTTATGTTTTCACTTAAACCTATCATTGTTAAGGAGGCTTACGCATTGGGAGCCAACAGTGAATCATTGATGATCTTAAGAATGTGGTTTGCATTTCCATTTTATCTAATTATGTTACTTATTCAACGAAAAAATTTAATAAGAAATTCACGTCATTTACCAGCCGTTATTGCAGTGGGCTTTGCTGGCTATTTTTTATCCAGCTACTTAGATTTATTAGCATTAGAGACCATTAGTGCGCAAGCTGAACGTATTATTTTGTATGCATATCCTAGTTTAGTAATAATATTAAAATCTATTTATGATAAAAAAATCCCAAATAAAAAAATGGTCTTGGCGCTATTAATTATATACGTAGGTATTCTATTTTTATTACCAGGGGAGTTAAATTTAACTGGTTCAAAAACTGGTATTCTCCTAATGTTGATATGCGCATTAACATTTGCATCTTATGTTCTATTAAGTAAACCATTAATTGCAAAGATGGGTGTTGGGATATTTACCTCAACAGCTATGGTAGCATCTTGTCTTTTTACTCAAGTACATTTTATAACGATAGATATAAAGCAGTTATTTGAGCTTCCATATATGGTGTATATTTTGGCATTTGCATTAGCATTTTTTAGCACTGTGATTCCAAGTTATGCCATGAGTGCAGCTATCATCATTATAGGATCTGAGCGAGCCGCGATAACAGGTACTACCGGACCTGTGTTTACAGTTATATTTGCGGCCGTTATTTTAGGTGAAACTATCAGTATTTATCATATAGGTGGATTAAGTTTAGTTGTGATTGGAGTATTACTTCTAAGTAACAAGAAGACTCCAGTAACAACAGCATCAGTACGTAGCTAAACTAGCTTACTTTATTACATTTTAATCCATAGGGTTTGCGACAATCTTATGTGTCACCAAAGAAATTAACCAATTCTATTTGTTAATCTCATATTTTAATCTAGAATAAATTAACTTATAGATAGATTTGGTGAAGTTATGAGTTTAAGATTTAGGCTGATTTTGGCATTCTCACTTATGTCAATTGTTGTAATAACGCTTTTGGGTACTGCTCTTGGATATGCCCTACATGTGGATGCAAGGTCATCGTTTGAGGAGAGTGCCAAAGAAAATTTAATTGCTAAACGTGAACAGAAATCAGGTTTAATTAAAGGTTTAATTTCTAATGTAGGAAAGCAACTTGTTTTACAAAGCCAGTCTGACTGGGCACAACAGGCTGTAAAAGACTTTAAAATTGGGTTCAAACAGCTGCAGTTACTCTCATCTAATTTCACACCAATTAATAATAAATTATCAGCATATTACTCAGATAGCTTTGGGAAAGAATACCTCCGGCAAAATGGCTTGCAAGCCGATACAAGGTCACTTCTGAATGGCCTAAGTCCGGTAGCCAAAGTATTGCAACAAGCCTATATTGCTGACAACCCTGAGCCCCTTGGAGGAAAGCATGAGTTTAATTTAGGTAATACACAAAGTAAGTATGATGACATCCATCAGCGATACCATGAAGAATTTAAACGGTTTTTAGAGAGCTGGTCTTACTACGATATTTTTATTGTAGAGCCTGAAACGGGTCATATTATTTATTCGGTATTTAAAGAGTTAGATTTTGGCACTAGTCTTAAGTCAGGCCCTTATTCAAATAGTGGGATTGCTACTGCATTTAATGAAGGCCTTGATCTTAAAAGTGGCGAGACCTTTTTAACTGACTTTAATCAATATCCCCCTTCTTATGAGAATCCTGCTAGCTTTGTATCTACTCCTGTTTTTATTAATGGCGAAATTGAAGCTGTGTTAATTTATCAAATTCCCATAGGTCGTATAAATGAAATAATGATTAATGAAAAAAAATGGGTTGAGAAAGGTTATGGTCAATCTGGTGAAAGCTATCTTGTGGGCAACGACTCAACCATGCTCACTGAATCTAGATTTTTCCTAGAAGATCAACTGGGGTATATAAAGTTATTAAAACAGCTAGGTCAAGATAACATAGCTACTACTATTTCTGCAAAAGGCAGCTCGATAGGCATTCAGCCAGTGGATACCAAATCGGCTGAACGTGCGTTAAATGGTGAAAAAGGATTTTTAGAAGTTTTAGATTATCGTGATGTCGCTGTTTTCAGCGCATTTTCAAGCATCGATGTTGGTAACGGTATCACATGGGCTTTGCTAAGCGAAGTTGATGTGGAAGAAGCGTTAAAGTGGGCTTCTATTATGGAGTCTCACCAAGTTACTTCAACCCTTGTTGTGGCCGTAATCAGTATTATCGTCTCTATTATAATGGCATTTTTTTACAGTAATCAATTATCCAATCCCATGAATCAACTTGCTCAAAAGTTCTCTGATATATCTAATGGTGAAGGGGATTTGACTCAAAGAGTCAGCAAGCAAAATCTGGAGGAACTTGATCAAATTGGCATGGGTTTTAACGATTTCTTAGAACAGGTAGAAGCCATTGTAGAGCAAGTAAAATCATCGTCTATTAATTTGAGTATATTATCTGACACATTAGAGCAGTCCTCTAAAAAAAGTTCGAGCAACACCATGAACCAAAAAGATTCAACTCTTATGGTAACAACTGCCATGGAGGAATACAGTGCCAGTTTTAACGAAGTAGCCGATAGCACAAAATCTGCTACTCTGGACGCTAAAAAGGCTGCAGATGCATCTGATGTATGTGCGAATGAGTCTAGACAAGCATCAGGAAAAATTAATCATTTGGTTGAAAAGCTTTCCGACTCTAGTGAGTCCGTAGAAAAACTTGAACTTCAAGTGGGAAATATTAAAGACATATTATCCACTATTACGTCAATTGCCGACCAAACCAATTTACTTGCCTTAAATGCGGCCATAGAAGCGGCTCGTGCAGGAGAACAAGGCCGAGGTTTTGCCGTGGTTGCCGACGAGGTGAGAACTCTTGCTGGCAGGACTCAAAAAACAACCGTAGAAATTCAAAGCAAGATGGATGAGTTACAGAAAGCCGCTCAATTTACTTCAAAAAACATTATTGACTCGTCTAAACAGGCAAATGAAGGGGCTAAAATTGTGGCGAACGTAGCTAGCAAGCTTGATGAATTAAGCATAAAAGTCAAAGAGGTCGAAAATAGAAATATGGGAATAGCGGGATCAACCGTGCAGCAATTAGCGACTGCTAATGAAATTAACATGCAATTGGAAAATATAAACAACTTTAGCACTGACTTAAGCACCACCGCTAAACAAGTAGCCTACACAGTAGAGCAAATTAACGCTATTTCTTTGGGGATTAATGTTTTGATGGAACGGTTTAAGGTTAACGATACTGTTCCTGTAACGCTGAATCGCAGTTAACAGAACTGGTTCCTTACTTTCATAGCCAAGGGTTTTAAAGCTAACATTACGTATAAAAAATCCCCAACTGCAACTTATGTTTTATAAGCTAACTATTGAGGATTTTTTTGACAGCGTGTTTAGAACCTTGCTAAATCTAAATGCTTAGAGTCTTTTCACCACGGGCAATACCAGAAACTCCAGTACGCACAGTTTCAAGAATACAACTTGCACCAATTGCTTCAATAAAGGACTCTAACTTAGCCGTTTTACCGGTTAACTGAATAGTATATACCCCAGCCGTTACATCAACAATCTGTCCACGAAAAATATCAGAAGTACGTTTTATTTCTGCACGTTGAGCCCCTGACGCCTTCACCTTAATAAGCATTAGCTCGCGCTCAAGGTGAGCGCCTTCAGTCAAATCGACTAACTTCACTACTTCAATTAATTTATTTAATTGTTTGGTGATTTGCTCAATAACACGGTCTGGGCCTGACGTAGTAATTGTCATACGAGACAGTGTTGGATCTTCTGTTGGTGCCACTGTTAGCGTCTCAATGTTATAAGAACGCTGAGCAAACAAACCCACTACTCGTGCTAATGCACCAGGTTCGTTTTCTAACAAAATGGAAATAATGTGTCTCATTACGTGCGCTCCGTCTTACTTAACCACATATCGCGCATAGCACCTGTAGGCACCTGCATTGGATATACGTGTTCGTCCGGATCAACTACTACGTTAACAAATACTAAACGATCTTTATATTTACCAAAACAGTCTGCCATTGCTTGATCTAACTGCTCTCGACCTTCAACATTAATGCCAACGTGACCATAAGATTTAGCCAGCATTTCCCAATCTGGAAGTGAATCCATGTAAGAGTTAGAATGGCGACCTTCATAGTTCATATCTTGCCACTGACGAACCATGCCTAACGAGCCATTGTTCAAGCAGAAAATTTTCACTGGAATGCCGTACTGCAAGCAGGTAGACATCTCTTGGATGTTCATTTGAATTGAACCTTCCCCTGTTACACAGACAACCATTTCATCTGGGAAGTTTAATTTAACTCCCATTGCCGCAGGAAAACCAAATCCCATGGTGCCTAAGCCACCTGAGTTGATCCATCTGTTAGGCTTATCAAATTTATAATATTGTGCAGCAAACATTTGGTGCTGACCAACATCAGAACAGATGTAAGCATCGCCTTTTGTTGCTTCCCAAAGTCCTTCGATTGCTTCTTGAGGTTTTAGTACACCACTTTCATTTTTGTCATATCGGCCGCCATGGCGTTTGCGCCATTCTTCAATCTGACTCCACCAGCTTTCAATAGCCTTTTGATCAGGTAATTCTGAAGTGGCCTCATCAGCTTTCATTTCTGCAACAATTGCGATCATTTCATCTAGAACTGAATCCATTGGGCCAACGATTGGAACATCTACAACAACCGTTTTTGAAATTGAAGACGGATCAATGTCCACATGAATGATTGTGGCATCTGGGCAAAACTTCTTAACTGCATTGGTTACTCGATCATCAAAACGTGCGCCCAGGGCCAGAATAACGTCTGCATTGTGCATCGCCATGTTCGATTCGTAAGAGCCGTGCATTCCAAGCATCCCCAGAGACTGTCGGTCTGAAGCTGGAAATGCCCCTAAGCCCATTAAGGTTTGAACAATTGGGTAATTTAATTCACGAACCAACGTGCATAATTGCTCAGACGCTTCACCTAAGATAACACCGCCGCCAGAATAAAAAATCGGACGCTTGCCTTGCAGCAATAGCTCAACCGCTTTACGTATTTGACCACTATGGCCTTTTTGCGGAGGTGTGTAAGAACGAATTTTCACTTTTTTCGGATAAGAGAATTCATGACGATCACTTGGAATAGTCATATCTTTAGGTATATCAATTACAACTGGACCTGGGCGGCCTGAAGTTGAAATATAAAACGCCTTTTTAATCACTTCTGGAATTTCGCTTGGATGCCTGATGCTAAAACTGTGTTTAACGATTGGGCGTGAGATGCCCATCATGTCAGTTTCTTGGAACGCATCGTCACCAATTAAGTGACTCATAACTTGGCCTGTAATAACAACCATAGGAATAGAGTCGGTAAACGCTGTTGCAATACCTGTGATGGTATTGGTGGCACCAGGGCCAGACGTTACCATTACAACGCCAGGTTTGCCGCTTGCGCGAGCATAACCGTCTGCCATGTGAGTTGCTGCTTGTTCATGACGCACTAAGACGTGCTTCACCGCACTTTGATTATAGAACGCATCATATACATGCAAGAGACTACCGCCTGGGTAGCCATAAACGTATTCAACTCCTTCTTCATGAAGGGATCGAACTAACATTTCACCGCCGGAAAGCATTTCCACCGTTTTGTCCTCTCATTACTTGCTTACCCAATTGTAAGCCGTAAAACCATTTCATTAATTGGCCATGATCATCGCTGTCACGTGTATCTAAATTTGCGCGATAAAATGGGCAATTACGCTTGGAGTGATAGGCACTTGTAGTGCCTTATCAGATTTGGCGGCATCATAGGCAACCAAAAAAAATTGGCTGAAGAAAGGTCATCTCTTCAGGGGCCACAAAATAGGTGAATCAATGATGTTAGACTACACGTTAATTTCGGGCTGCATATTTTGACATTAGTGGCCATTAAGTCAAGCCAAAAACCCTATAAAACCTTGATAACACTTGACATTTATCTGTTTGAACAAGTATTACTTTGCTTTCGCACCAAAATAGATATGCTGACCTAATTAATGCTGTAAAAAAGCTTGCTATAACCTTATATATCCAATGGATTAGATATGAAAAACACGTTATTATTTTTAATGCTTAGCCTTACCCTGGCATCAAGCCACGCCACACAAATGTACAAATGGGTTGATGACAGTGGCCAAACTCAGTTCTCTCAATTCCCCCCTTCAAACACATCTCGATCAAAGCAAATAAAAGTAGAAGCGCCAAAATCAAAACAATCAGCAGAATCTAAAGAAAAGCTTGCTAATATGCGTCAGAAACTCAGTGAAAACATTGTGGGCAGAGGCGAAAGAGAAGAACAAAAAAAAGAAAAGGCCATAAAAGCTGAACGCTTAGAATTAGCATGCCAAGCTGCCAGAAAACGCCTTAGCGGCCTTCAGGAAAATGGCCGAATTTATAAAGAATTAGAAAATGGCGAGCGGAAATGGTATGACGTAGAAGAGCGAGCTGGGTTAATTAAAGGGGCTAAGAAAAACGTCTCTGAGTACTGTTCAAAATAGCACCCCAGCAAAGCTAATCACCTTCTATCCAGATCAAACTGGCCATACGGCCAGTTTGTCCGTCTCTTCGATAACTAAAAAAACGGTCTCGGTCTTTTACTGTACAGTCTAAGCCTCCATAGGCCACTAAAATACCCATCCCACTCAACCTCAATCGAGCTAAGCAGTAAATATCCGCCAGCCATCTGCCTTTGTTAGTAGAACCTGTAAAAGCCTGAGTAGACTTTATGTCGTAATTACAAAAAGCATCTCTAACTTCGCTACCGACTTCAAACGCCTGCGGCCCAATAGCTGGACCCAAATAGGCTAACAGCGTATCGCTAGAGTCAAATTCACTAACGGCATTCTCAATAATCCCGTCTAACAAGCCGCGCCACCCTGCATGCACGGCAGCCACTTGGCTACCTTGCCGATTACAAAGTAGTACCGGCAGACAGTCTGCCGACATAACGCAGCAAACATGGTTTTTTTGCCGAGTAAAACTGCCATCGGCATCAGGTATTGTAGAACCAATTAGCGATGTATCTAATACTCGAGTCCCATGAACTTGGTTTAGCCAATAGGGCTCTGCAGGTAAGTAATCGCTCACACGCTTTCGATTCTCTAGAACAGAGACAATATCATCATCAACATGACTGCCAAGGTTCATAGAGCCAAATGGCCCCAAACTCACACCACCTTGACGGGTGGTGATTAAAGTTTTTACCTGTTTAGGTGCTGGCCATTGCGCTGTAATAAAACTCGTTTTTAAGCTATCGAGACTAATATTCCACCTCGTCTGATTGCTCTAGGTCGTAGTGCAATGCCGCTAACAACTCTTGAAAGTCTTCTGGCAAAGGCACTTCCCACTGAACTAACCTTTCAGTATCAGGATGAACTAACTTAATTTGCTTCGCGTGCAGCGCCTGACGAGGAAAATCGCGCAGGGCATCTTTTAATACTATGCTAACGCCTTTTGGTAACCGAACACGACCACCATAGGTTTGGTCGCCAGCCAGTGGATGCTTGATATGAGCCATGTGAACACGAATTTGGTGAGTCCTTCCAGTTTCTAACTTAACTCTAACATGAGTATGATTAGAAAATTTCTCTAGCACTCGATAGTGAGTTACAGCGTCTTTTCCTGTTGGGTGAACCGCCATTTTGGTGCGGTCTTTAGCGTGACGTGCCATTGGTTCTTTTACCGAACCACCACCGGTTATAATACCTTGGATAATCGCTTCGTATTCGCGACCCATTTCACGGGTTTGCAGCTGATTTACAATGTGATTTTGCGCTTGTAAGGTTTTAGCTACTACCATCAAACCTGTTGTGTCCTTATCTAGCCTGTGAACAATTCCAGCTCTAGGTATGTCTTGTAGACTTGGGCAATGATGCAATAAACCATTCAATAATGTGCCATCTAAATTCCCTGCCGCAGGATGCACTACGAGGTTCATTGGCTTATTAACTACTAAAATATGATCATCTTCGTAAATGATGTCTAAATTTAGGTCTTCAGGTAACCACTCACCCTCAGCTTGGGTAACTACGTCGATTTTAAGTAACTCAGCACCCACTAATTTATCTTTTGATTTGCGTGTTGCGCCATCCACGGTTAAGGTTCCATCCTTAATCCATGCCTGCAATCGGGCACGACTAAAATCAGGGAACAATTGGGCTGCTATTTGGTCGAATCGTTTGTTGCCCAATTCATTGGGTACTTTTATGCTTTGTTGGATATGTTCTGACATTTACTAACCTTGGTGAACCGCGTCTCATGTGGTTAAATTGCATGCTTACAAGCACCACTCGATAATTTAACGTAACTTTAATTAACATTATAACAGATATACCTATGCGAATTCTTATGATCCTCCTGGCCATTTTAACATTGGCCGCATGCAGCTCCGACGGAAAGCGCGTTGGCGCCCTTGAAACAGAGCAAGAACTCTATCAAAAGGCCTCCAAAGCCCTAGATGAAGATAACTATTTTTTAGCCGTAGAAGCCCTTCAAAAGCTAAGCAGTGAATATCCTTTTGGTAATTACAGCGAGCAATCACAGTTAGAATTGATATACGCTCAATTTAAATCTCAAGAACTAGAAGGCGCACGGGCTTCTGCAGAACGATTCATTCGCCTTCACCAAGATCATATAAACGTAGATTACGCTTATTATATGAAAGCTTTAACCACCTATGAATTAGGACTTAGCTTAGTAGAGCGTTATTTTGCTGACGAACAAGCCATGCGTGACGACACTCCAGCTAGAGAATCTTTTCAAGAGCTTGCAGAACTTATCGGCCGCTTTCCTAACAGCGAATATGCTTATGATGCTCGCCAACGAATGATTTACCTACGGGACCGCCTAGCGTTACATGATGTACACGTGGCTCGTTATTACTTAAAGCGCCACGCGTTTTTAGCCGCTGCCAATCGGGGCAAGCACATAATTGAGACTTACCAAGGTACTCATCATGTGGCTGACGGCCTTGCTATTATGACAGAAGGATACCAGCTACTAGGCCAGCAAGATTTAGCCGATAATAGCTTTAAGGTGTTGGCCGCTAACTTTCCTGACTACGCTCAAATTCAAGATGGAAAACTTATAGCCAGCGGTTGGGCTGATAAAGATCGCCGTTCTTTATGGAATGTTATTACGTTTGGGTTGATTGATTAATCAATTCAGGTAAGACCATTTAAGCGATAAAATAGGCCATTAATGTTTTAATGGCCTATTTTGTATTTAAATCCCCGCTTTCCACCCGTTGGTCACGGGATATCTTCTGTCGCGCCCAAACCCACGCTGGGTTAAGCGCACACCGATTGGCGCCTGACGACGCTTGTATTCGTTTATATCTACTAAGCGAATAACTCGGTTAACATCCAATTCATCAAAGCCTTTTGCAATAATGCTCTGCGCACTGGCGTCTTCTTCTATGTATAAACGCAAAATCTCATCTAATATTTCGTAAGGTGGTAATGAGTCTTCATCCACTTGGTCTGGTGCTAATTCAGCCGATGGTGGCCGTGAAATGACTCGTGGGGGAATAACTTCTTCAATGGTATTGCGGTACCTAGAAAGCTCAAATACTAATGTTTTAAAGACGTCTTTCAAAACACCGTAACCACCAGCCATATCCCCATACAAAGTAGCATAACCCACCGCCATTTCACTTTTATTGCCTGTGGTTAAAACCATGTAGCCTTTTTTATTGGAAATAGCCATTAACATCACACCGCGGCAACGGCTTTGCAAGTTTTCTTCAGTGGTGTCTACCTTAGTACCCTCAAACTCACCAGCTAATGTATGCATAAAGGCATTATACATGGGTTCGATTGGTAGTACGCTATAGCGAACACCAAGACGCAGAGCCTCGTCTTCCGCGTCTTGTAAGCTCATTTGAGAGGTGTATTTAAATGGCATCATAATCGCATCAACTCGGTCCTTACCTAATGCATCTACAGCGATAGGTAAGGTTAAACCTGAATCAATACCGCCAGACAATCCCAATAATACGCCTTTGAATCCGTTCTTATTTACGTAATCACGAACTCCCAATACTAAAGCTTGATAAATACTTTCGTACTGATCTCTAACCGGAGTTATCTCCCCTGTACCAGAAACACAAGTCTGGTCTTCAAACGTTAGCTCGCAATACGCTAGACCTTCAACATAAGTCTCCATCCTCGCAACAAGGTTACCGCTGGCGTCTAACACCATAGAGCCACCATCAAAAACTAACTCGTCTTGCCCACCAACTAAGTTCACATAGACGATGGGCATATCCCCTTCGGTGGCACGTTGCATTAATATTTGCTCGCGATGTTCAGGTTTATCGATATGAAATGGCGAGGCATTTAAGTTCAGCATTAATTGCGCCCCAGCGTCTTTGGCTTGGGTCATAATACCTTTATGCCAAATATCTTCGCAGATACTCAATGCAGTTGGGATTCCCTTAATATTTACAACACAGGCTTTATGAGCTTCAGTAAAGTATCGCTTTTCATCGAACACTTGGTAATTAGGCAGCTTTTGCTTGGCGTATTCAGCTAAACATTGACCATTAAAAAACACTCCAACCATGTTAAATAATTGGCCATTACTAGTTTTGGGATAGCCAACTACCATACAGATTGGCAAAGCAGCTTGTTTGATTTGCTCAACCGCTTCATTAATCCTTAACTCAAGACTTGCTCTTAAAAGTAAGTCCTCGGGGGGGTAACCAGTTAAAGTTAACTCAGGAAAAACAATCACATCTGCTTTTTGTTCTAGCGCAGACTCGGCAGCCTGTATAACATGCAGGGTATTTGAAGAAATATCCCCAACTAACAAGTTTAATTGGGCTAAACAGACTTTAAGATTTTGCTCGGACACCAGTTACGACCTTAATCACTACTACATAAAACACGTATTCTGCGAGAATTACGATTTTTGAGCAATCAAAACAATGAAATCAATGATTGAAAACCAGCCTATCTCACGTTTATACAGTTATTTCTCGCTGGGACTGGCCATTTTATTCATAAGCTTTTACTTTTTAGAAGAGCAATTGCAATGGTGGCAAACAGTATCGCCAATATTATTGCCCATTGCTTTAAGTGCTTATCTAACAGTGGCCATAAGTGCCATTGTTGCCACGCATAGAAAAAAAGCCGCTACGGCCGATCAAATGCTGCCCTATCTCATGTGGGACATATTGTTTTTTGGCTTTTTAATGCTGTATTTATCCCCAACCCAGACCGATGTTTATACCATCATGCTAATTACCGTAGCGCTCGGTAGTTTCTTAGTGAAAAGGCTATATGGGTATTTATTAGCAGCAATGGCCACCATAATGGTGTTAAGCAACGGCTTTATTCATCCTAACAGTGAAGTTACTGGACGACTGTTATCCAGCTCATTTATGAGTATTGTATATTTTATTACTGCGGCCGTTATTCAATCATTAGCCAAACGTTTTTTAGAAGCCCGCTCCAGAGTTCAAAAAACTGAAGGCAAGTTACTAACGGCCTCAAGAATCAATAGTATAATTATTGATCGAATGCAAACTGGTGTATGTGTGGTTAATAAGTCGGGGAAAATATTAAGCTTAAATCGTTCAGTTCAAGAACGAATAAAGTCCAGTGTCATCGGTGATAACATTCCAGACATTATTTTTGAAAGAATGGCTATTTGGCAAGAGTACAAATTACAAAACGATGACGCTATTATCTTACAGATAGCCGATAATCAGACTTTTACTTTTATGATTTCCTTTGCTGAAATCAATGATATGTCAACCCTGATATTTATTGAAGACAAAGACATGGTTACCCGAAGAGCCAATCAGTTTAAACTTGAATCTCTTGCAAGGATGGCCGCTAGTATTGCACATGAAATTAGAAATCCGTTAAACGCAGTTAGCCATGCTGCTCAGCTTATTCAAGACAACCCAGCATTGGATAAGGACGATGTAAAGCTATGCGATATAATTGTTAATCAATCTATGCGTATGGATGCCATTATCCAAAATGTTCTACAAATTAGTAAACGCCGATCTTCAGAACTAAAATGGCTAGACCTGGAATCCTGGATGACTAAATTTGTTAATGACTTTACACAGCAGAACAGCGTCGCATTTAATGTCAGTAGCTTGCAAATGAAAATTCGCTTTGACCCCAGCCAACTGCACCAAGTATTGTGGAATATATGCAGCAATGCGGTACGTTATGGCCTCGCTACAATTCATGCCCCAATAAAAATAGAATTCAAACAACAGAAGCACCGAGCCAGCATTAAGATCTTTGATAATGGCCCCGGTATTAGTGAACAAGAATTGAAGTATTTATTTGAACCTTTTCACACTACCTCAGCAAGCGGCACTGGTTTAGGCCTATACTTAGTAAAAGAGCTTTGCCAAGCAAACCATGCTGAAGTTAGCTATTGCAACCTGCCTGAAGGTGGGGCCTGCTTTGAAGTATTATTCGCGCCAGATTTCAGCCACAAAACGGGACAAAGATGAATAGAGTATTGGTAATAGATGACGAACCCGATATTTTAGAATTACTTTCTATCACCATTAAACGAATGGGTATGTCTTGCGTAACTGCAGATACTATTGCCAATGCAAAGTTAGAACTAGAGAAAGGTGATTTTCAGTTATGTCTTACAGATATGCGCTTACCTGATGGATCTGGCTTGGACTTTGTTGCTTTTCTTAGCCAAAACTTTAGCGACCTTCCAGTGGTAATGATTACCGCATACGGCAGTATGGATATGGCTATTCAAGCAATGAAACAAGGTGCATTTGATTTTTTATCAAAACCAGTGGATTTAGAAAAGCTCCGTTCAATTATTAAAAATGCATTACTGTTGAATAAAGCGGCTAAACCTTCAAGCTCAGATGATCTGTTTCCAAATATCATTGGTAATTCAGAAAGACTAAACCTGCTAAAAACTCAAATCAGCAAAGTCGCGCGCAGTCATGCTCCTGTGTTTATCCATGGTGAATCGGGTAGCGGTAAAGAACTAGTGGCCCGTGGTATTCATCATGCAGGACCAAGAGCTAACGAACCTTTTATAGCAGTTAACTGTGGAGCCATTACATCTGAGTTAATGGAGAGCGAATTTTTTGGTCATAAAAAAGGCGCATTTACTGGAGCAAATAATAACAAAGAAGGGTTTTTCCAAGCGGCACATGGCGGTACTTTATTTTTAGACGAAGTGGCCGACTTACCATTAGTGATGCAAGTTAAATTATTAAGAGCCATTCAAGAGAATAACATTAGGCCAGTGGGCAGTGAAAAAGAATTTTCGGTGGATGTGCGAATATTGTCTGCCAGCCATAAAGACCTACAAAAAGAAGTAGATGATAAAACCTTTCGAGAGGACCTATTTTATCGACTAGATGTGATTAACTTGCAAGTACCTCCCTTACGGGAACGTTTAACTGATGTGCCTATATTGAGCGCTCACATTTTAGACAAACTCTCTAACTCGTTAGGACTTGGACAAATACAGCTAAGCCAAGTGGCCCAAGATGCCCTTAACAATTACCACTTCCCAGGCAACATAAGAGAGCTAGAGAATATACTGCAACGAGCTATCACATTGTCTGACGGTGACATAATCAATGCTGAAGGGCTTAATTTAAAGCGTAAGACCAATGGTTCATTTGCAACTGCCAGCTTATCAACAGCTTACAATCCAAACGCTATAGAGCCTAGTCGTCGAACTACAGATACTCCTCCAAAAAATCTAAAGGTTCATACGCTAGCTGCAGGGGAGTCATTAGAAGATTATTTAGAGAGTATCGAAAGACAAATTTTAACAAAAACACTGGAAGAATGCCGCTGGAATAAAACAGCCGCTGCAGAGCAACTGGGTATGAGTTTTCGATCTATAAGATATCGCCTAAAAAAACTAGGCATAGATTAAACTCTCAATTCATTGATTACGACTCCCGCCTGATAGATTCAAAGCCATTCTATCAATAGAATAATCCTCCGCCAAAACGGAGGTAAAACAATGAAAGGCCTAACCCTAATTGAGCTCTTAGTGAGTATTACCCTATCAAGTATATTAATTTCAACTGGCGTGCCCAGCCTAAAATCTTTAATTAGCCGGCATGAGGCTCAAGTCGCTGTATCATCATTAAAAAAAGTCCTTGTACTAGGCAGATTTAATGCCATTAAAAAACAAAGCCACATAACTATTTGCCCTATAAAGCAAAATCAATGCATTAATGACTGGTCTCGGCCCATTGTCACGTTTACTGACCGTAATTCTAATCTAAAGGTAGACACCAATGAGACCTTACACTATACGACACAAGTAGATAGCAGCTGGGGAAATTGGCAAAAAAAAAGAATGAACAAGCCTTTTGTGAGATTTAACCCATTAGGACATGCATTCTCTAGTGCCACTACATTTTTATACTGCCCAAAGTCAGGTTTGCTTCAAGGCGCCAAACAGATCATTATTAATTTCCAAGGACGCATCCGCACTAAAGCGTATTTATCAAGCATGGGAACACCCTTCTCGAACGTATCACCATTATTTTGCTCTTAGGTATAAGTATTATCTATAAGCAAATTGCTGCTCTTCTGGATATTAATGTGAGCCAGTCCACATGATGCTTTCAGAGCTCCCCCTCAAACCTTGAATTTAGACCGTTAATCCGTTTTTATTAGATATCAAACCGTCATCGCGACTATATTAAGACCATGAAAAAATATAATGACTCAAATAAAAACCTGAATCGCCAAAAAGGTATGACTTTTATTGAGCTAATGATTGTCACTGTTATTTTGGCAGTTTTAGCCTCTACTGGTGTTCCTGCTTTACAGTCATTATTTGAGCGGAGGAATGTTTTTGCTATAGGGGACTTCTTTGTGAAAACGATGAAACTAGCTCGCCTAGAAGCCATTCAAAGGGGCGAAGATATAACAGTAGTATCCACAACTGGGACCGATGATTGGTCACAGGGTTGGACCATTCAATACACTGATGACGACGATGAAATACAAATTATCAGCACCTATCCATCACTAAGAAACGGTCCAGTATTCACAAGCTCTGAATTTAATGACACGGTAGGTGTGACTATTAGACCTACTGGTCAGGTCGTAAGCCCAGGTTCTTTTGAGCTGTTTTATGTGGGCTGCGAAGGCGAGCAAATATTAAATTATGAGGTATTCGTGTCAGGTATTCTTCAAAAGGGAGTTTCGGTATGCCCTTAAATACACCACAAAGGCAAAGTGGCTTTGCTATGCTCGAAGCGTTAATTACCTCTGTAATTGTAGCGATTGGACTATCCGGTGTGGGAGTTCTACTTTTAAAATCAGTGCACAGCACTCAGGACAGTGCACAGCAAACACAAGCCGTTTGGATAGTGCAGGATTTTGTTGGTCGAATACGGGCCAATTCTGAAGGTGCAAGAAATGGGCAATATGTTGTAGATAACGATGCCAACACAATAGATTGCGATACCCTTGTGACCAAAATGTGCGCCGCTCATTTCATTGAAGATGATGATAAGAGTACCAGTAACACTATCGCAGACTGCGACTCTAATGAAATGGCTACATTTGATAAATGGATAACGGCATGCGACATTAATGACGAAATCTATGATAGCCCATCAGATTTTATTGCAAACCCAGTGCTTTTATCCACATGCACATTGACCGAAATCGTTACAGACCTCTGCTATCAATACCAAGTACAACTCACGTGGGATACAACCCTAGTGAAGGGCAGCAGCGTAGCTGCTGAAAGGACCAATACTAATAGCTATAGTATTGTAGTGGAGGTCAACTAATGAAAAAGCAATTGGGCTTCTCACTAGTAGAGTTAATGATCGCTGCTTTAATTACAGCATTCCTAATGGCCAGCTTGTTCAATATATTCCTTACAACTAACAAGAGCGTTATTCTGTCTCAAGGACTAGCCCAGAATCAAGAGACAGGACGGTTTACCATGGACTATTTGAGTCGGTTTATTAGACAAGCTGGGTTCACTGTCACATTTGATGAATATACCCCCCCGTTACTGGTTGCTGAAAGTCTTGATGCCGCATCAGAAACCCCCTGTCCTGAAGGTGCATGCTCAGAGAACAATCCCGACGATGCCCATGGCGATCGCCTGGCAATTTCCTATGTGACAGCGGATGCCGGTAGTCGCTCTTGCACGGGAAGCGTCATAGCTGCTGGATTAACCGTGGCCAATGTATTTTGGGTAAGTAACGACGAAGCCACTGAATTTGAGCTTAGGTGCCGCACCTATAACTATACAACTGGGGCCTGGATTGATGCCGCTGTCTCCTTGGTGGATAATGTAGAATCGTTTGAATTTCAAATCGGTGTGTCCGACTCAGAGACCAGCAGGAATGCGAGTAAATATATAAACCTTGAGACATTTCGTTATTGCTATGACCTTCCTGATGATTTAGATCCAGCCAGTCCATTACAAAAAATCAGCATGAATCAAGTGCGAAGCATCCGTATTGGTATATTAACTTCTAGCCAAGATGATTTAGATGCCAATAAGGCGGTTACTAATGCAACGGAACGTAAATATAGCGTATTAGATGGACCGATTATTCCCATTAATGACGCTAATTTACGTCAGATATTCAGCAGTACCATTGAGCTTCCAAACATGATTGAAGCCTCTGCACTTAACTAAAGTAATTCATTAAAGGGATTAACATGGTAAAACAACAAGGCTCTTCTCTCGTCTTTGCTCTGGTGCTGCTGACCATTATTACTTTGATTGCGGTTTACGCAATAGAAAGCAGCGTTATACAGGGCAAAATGGTGGCCAGTAGTTTGTTTAGCTCGCTAACGTACCAAGAGTGTCGCAATGAACAAGAAGCAAATGTTCGATTTTATAACGATAGTGGCGGTGTTAATCGAAGTGCTCTTTTAAACCTTAAAATTAATCCAGCCGATAATAATACAATAAATGTATCTGGTATCCAGACATTTACAAAAGCTTATACTGCAACTGGTGTCAAAACGGCCAAGTCAGACATCTCATATAAATGGTCTTATATGGGTCTAGCACCTGCAGCGTTTGCCGGGGGGAATCTTGACTTAGACGCTCCTGTAAAAGCTTATTTATATGAAAATGACTGCACTGCAGAATTCGGGTTTTCAACAAACAAACAAACCTTAGGCGTTATTGTTAAAGGTTTATCCATGGCCGGCAATATAAAATAGGCGTTATAATGAAACATTTAATTATTATTATTTTTTCTATCTCAGCATTCTTCTCAGTTGTCACCAATGGGGCAACCCCTATAGATATCCCAATTGAAATGGATGGTTTTAAGATTGAATTTTTTGAAACTAGTAACAGAGGCATAATATCTGTTATTGGCTGTGATAGTTGCGATGAAAAAATTTATGAGTTCAAGAGTAGCATAGACATATTTAAGCAAGGTAAAAAAATAAGCCTAAATATATTCTTAAAAGATTACTGGAACTCTGACAACCCGACAATTTTTCTCGACCCTAAAAGCGGTTATGCCATCCGCATAATATATTAATGGAGATTTAAAATGAAATATCTTTCAATACCTTTATTAGTATTATTGCAAGCCACAGCTTCATATGCAGACGACACTGAAGTTTACGGCACCGCAGGTGCTAACTCAGAGAAGCAAGGAAATCCTAATGTATTATTTATTCTAGATACGTCTGGGAGTATGCGTGGTGAAGTTTCTTCTACAACATTGGTTCCATTTAACCCCAGCAATAATTACACTAATGATGATAATATTTTAAACAACCTAAATTCTGATGCCGACGAAGGCTGGCCCCCTTCGACGTTCAATGACGGTTGCTCCACTTATATTGATACACTTAACTTGGATGGCTTCGTTGAAGTTAATGCCTACCAACTAATAGATGGAGAGAATAAAGAACTTTTTAACGAACAAGATACAGCCGGAACTATATCCTGTTTTGAATACGCAGGAGGGACTGGTTATGCATACCGCCTTTACTCCCCTGATTATGCAAAATGGAATCAAAATGCAGAAACTGTAACCGTCACCTCCACCAGAATGGACATCATGAAAGGCGTAATTACCAACCTTACTGGTACATTGAAAGATGTAAACCTTGGTTTAATGCGTTTTAAAGGCAGTAATGGCGGTACAGTGGATGTTGCTGTAGATGAAATTAGTATCTCAGGTCCCTTAATAAATACGGCAGTACTTTCATATACGCCAAACGGCTGGACTCCTTTGACCGAATCTTTACATGAAGCTGCATTGTATTTCAGAGGCGAAGCTTCGATATACAATAGCGGTACATATAGAACTCCAATCAATAAAGAATGCCAAAAAAATCATGTAATACTGTTTACAGATGGCAGTCCTCAACGTGATTCAGGCTCAAATAGTGATATACATACTTATTTAAATGAGTTTGATTCAGAAACTAAAGCGGCTGTTACTCCCGCATTGAATGGTAGCTGCAGTGGTAATGGCGGCTGCTTAGATGAATTAGCTTACTGGATGAGAAACACTGATCACACAATAAATGATGATGATGATGATGATAATTTTACTAATGGTGACCATTACATAACGGTGCATACCATAGGTGGCTTTGGACTATCTGGAGCTCAAGACATCCTTGGCCCGACGGCTGAACACGGCAAAGGGAATTTCTTTGAAGCCGATGATGCAGTTGGAATTACTGCTGTTGTAGCGCAAATATTTAAGGGAATTTTAGAATCTGATACTACCTTTACTGCACCAGCTGTTTCGGTGAATGCATTCAACTCATCGGAAAATAACAATGAGCTGTATTACGCACTTTTCAGACCTGAAGATACTATAAGATGGGGCGGTAATTTAAAGAAATACACGCTAGAAAATCGTGTAATTATGGACCATGGAGGTCAAACAATTAACACTGGGTCCAGACCAGCCATAGACGACGAAACGGGGTTCTTTGCGACTACCAGCTATGATTATTGGAATGGAACTGACTTCCCTGATGGTAAAACCGTTACTGATGGTGGATTTGCAAGAATACTAGACGTTAATAATCGAACAATTTATACCGAAAATAGCAGCGGTAGTTTAGTCAATTTTGGATCTGTGGCAAGCTATAACACATTTGGTATTCCTGAAAATACTGACATCACCTTCAGTGATTCTGACGTCTATAAGTGGGTAGTTGGGTATAACGCCCCCAACGGTCAAGAAGATGGTGACGATATTCGTGATAGAACTGCTAATAGATACGAAATTGGCGATCCATTGCACAGTGAACCGGTGATAATGACATACGGTGGCACAACATCCGCTCCAGACTCCACTATTTTCTTTGGTACAAACCAAGGGTTTATCCACGCTGTGAATACAACCACAGGTATAGAAGAGTTTGCATTTTTACCTGAAGAACTTCACGACATCCAAAATGACTACTTTGAAAACACTAAGGCTGCCGAATATAAACCTTACGGCATGGATGGACCACTCTCTTTTTGGTTTAAAGATGTAAATGATGATTCGTTGTTACTGAAACCCGATAGTTCGGTACAGGAAGGCGAGCATATCTACTTATATGCTGGCATGCGACGTGGCGGGCGCAGCTATTATGCTTTAAACATATCGGATAGAGATAACCCCAAATTACTATTTAAAATAACTGGGGGAGAAACTACTGATTTTGATAACCTAGGACAAACCTGGTCTAAAATGACAGCAGCTAAAGTAAGGTATTTGGGTGAATCTAGATTTGTTTTATTCTTTGGCGGGGGATACGACACTAATCAAGATTCGAACGCAACTCGCGAAGATGATGACCTAGGTAATTCTATTTACATGGTTGACGCAACCACTGGGGCGCTGCTTTGGTCAGCAGGTAAAACAGGGGCTGATCTAAATATTTCAGACATGAAGAATTCAATTCCAGCCAGTATCTCTGCTATTGATATTAAAGGTGATGGATACGTAGATTATTTATTTGCCGCCGATACAGGCGGACGCATCTTCCGTTTTGATATTGATCAAGATTCAGAAACTACAGATAGTAAAAGTGACTTTGCACAGGGTGGTCTAATTGCAGAGGTAGGCGATTCGTCAGTATCGGGTAATAGACGATTTTACAACAAGCCAACGGTAGCACTTGTTGTAGATAAAGAAATTGGTAACTTTTTAACGATTGCCATTGGCTCTGGCTATCGTGCACACCCACTTGATGATTCAGCTCAAGATCGTTTTTATGTAATTAAAGATCGCAACCCATATGAGTCACCAACGTCTTACACTGTAATAAAAGAATCAAGTGTGGACATCGATGACTTATCCACTGATGCAGACTCGTCGTTAATGTACAACAACACAGATAGCTTATTAATCACAAATGAAAAGGATGTGTCACAAGACCTTAAAAATGCACTGTTAAAAAGTGGCGGTTGGTATGTTGAGTTAGGTACCGAAGAGAAATCGCTATCGGAGGCTTTAATTTCTTCAAGTACCATTTTATTTTCTACATTTATTTCTAATGGTGGAGAACAAAATAGCTGTGGTGCAGACACTGGAACCTCTGCTGTATATGGAATAGACCAAAGGTACGGTATCGCTGCATTGGACCCTCACAAAGATGGAGACCCTATTGCAAAAAAGGTTCTAAAGCATTCTGGAATTGCACCTAGGCCCGTTGTTATCTTTCGCGATGGTGAAGAAGTCATTATTGTGGGCACAGAAGTCGTCAGCGAACCAGAGGATGAAGGTACTGGTGGCGATGACTTCCAAGCGCCATGCGAGACCGGCAACTGTTATGTAACGCCTATCTACTGGCGTCAAAATGATAATAATTAATATGAGAAAAACTATGACCAATACATTTGAAAAACAAAATGGTTTTAGCTTAATAGAGTTAATGGTGGTACTAACCATCGTCGGCATTATTACTACCATCGCGGTACCGTCATACCAAAGTAGTATTGTGAGAAGCGCTCGCGGCGAAGGTATGAGCGAAATACTGGATATAATGCGCGCTCAAGAAAATTATTTTGCTAATAACTTTGCTTACACCACAGACTTGAGAGATCTAGGCTTCGCAGCCGCAACCCACAGCGCTGCCGACAACCGCTATACTATAACAGCGGTGGCTTGTACTGATTTAACGTTAACGCAGTGCATAAGTATCTCGGGAACTGCTATTAACGCACAGGTTGATGATGGGAATTTAGTATTAAATAGCCAAGGACTTAGAACACGAGGAACAAATCTTAATTGGAATTACTAGCAGTTATATTAAAGTCAAAACCTTCCTTATTATAAAATACCCCCAATAGTTAGATAGACAATTTGGGGGGAACTTTATTAAAGGTCATTACAATCCTGCAAACATAAAAAAACCCATGTATCTCTACATGGGCTATAAAACACTCGAATCAAAGTATTTAAAGTGGTTTAGGTTGTTTAAGCCTAGGCGTCCTGCGCACCGAATATAGCGCTAGCATTTAAGCCTTGTTTTTCCATTATCTCGCGCATGCGCTTGAGAGCCTCTACTTGGATCTGACGAACACGTTCACGGGTTAAGCCTATCTCATGTCCTACTTCTTCAAGTGTACTGGTCTCGTAGCCTCTTAAGCCAAAGCGACGTGCAATTACTTCACGCTGCTTTTCCGTTAGGTCATCTAACCAATGGTCTAGACTGTGACTAATGTCATCGTCCTGTAGCATCTGACATGGGTCATTTACTGTTTCGTCTGCAATGGTATCTAATACTGATTTTTCACTGTTGTAGCCAAGCGGAGAGTCCACAGAGGTCACTCTCTCATTCAGTCCAAGCATACGCTTAACATCTGAAACTGGTTTATCTAGTAATTCTGCAATTTCTTCTGCACTTGGTTCATGATCCAACTTTTGAGTGAGTTCACGGGCTGCGCGCAAATATACATTTAATTCTTTTACTACATGAATCGGCAAACGAATGGTACGAGTCTGATTCATAATGGCTCGTTCGATGGTTTGACGAATCCACCAAGTTGCATAAGTTGAAAAACGAAAACCACGTTCCGGATCAAATTTTTCAACAGCACGAATTAATCCAAGATTACCCTCTTCAATGAGGTCTAATAAAGTTAAGCCGCGGTTAACATAGCGACGCGCTATTTTAACAACCAAACGTAGATTACTTTCAATCATACGCTTGCGTCCTTTATCATCACCCTTTCGAGCCAGACGCGCAAAATGGACTTCTTCTTCAGGTGTTAATAATGGTGAAAAGCCAATTTCATTTAAATAAAGTTGTGTTGCATCTAAGTTTTTTTGAACCTCAGTTTCTGACGAAATATCTTCGCCACTTGTATCAACCGAGATTTCAGCTTTAGTTGTTTTTGTGACTTTCTTTTCGACTGTTTTTGTCTTTACTGTTTTAAGAGACTTAGCTTTGCTAATTTTAGCCTTCGCTTTGCCTGTCTCTTCTATTTCAACTACTGCTAAGTCTGATTCAAACTCATCATGCTGTTGTAATTCTTTTTTAGCCGCCATCGCTCTGCCCCACCAATGGTACTGTTATTAAATTGTCGCCCCGAACATATGTATTCAAGAGTCGTTCCAACTAACAACATATAAGATCAAAAAATCCGATCTACATTGGGAGATAAATATTATCTCACCTTAGGTAGATATAATTTCGGATTAACCGGTTTACCTTGGCGACGAATTTCAAAGTGAAGTTTCACTTTATCCGTGCCGCTAGAACCTATTTCGGCAATGACCTGCCCAGCTTTAACTTTTTGACCTTCTTTAACTAACAATTTTTTATTATGTGCATATGCACTTAAAAATTGCTCGTTGTGTTTGATGATCACTAAGTTGCCATATCCAAGTAAACCGCTACCTGCATAAACTACTGAACCTGTCGCTGCTGCCAATACAGATTCCCCTATGCGACCGGTTATATCAATCCCCTTATTCACTGGTCTTTTTGATGAAAAATTGGCGATTACCTTGCCCTCACTAGGCCATTGCCATACAGGAGCTTGTCCGTTTATTTCTAAACTTGGCGATGATGGACGAGTTTTATAGGCACTTGGGCCATTACTATTAGTAGGCCTTTTAGCTTTCGTCAAAGTTTTGTTTGTATTTTTATTTGGCTTCGTTTTAAGGATATCATTGTGAGTAATTGTAATTTTTTGACCTGGATAAATGGTATATGGCTCACCAATAGAGTTAGCACTCGCTAACTGCTTATAATCCCAGCCATAGCGCCATGCCAATGAAAAAAGTGTCTCGCTTTTTTTCACAACGTGCACACCTTTTGCGGCTAAAGCTTTACCAAACTTTTGGTCTACTGAAACAAAACCAACGCAACCAGTTAAGACCGATAACGCCGTTAAAATACAGATCGTTTTAGCCATATTTTGAAGGTCACTGATGTGACTGTATTTTTGACACTTAAATGACTGCACCTAGCCTCCGCTGAGTATTTTTTGCCTTGTTATTCGTTTTAATTATTTAGTAAAATCTATTAATTTCAAAATCATCTTAAAAAAAGATTTTGGTCACATTGTATTATACCTGTTTTGCCATTTAGCCAATTTTCTGCTTCTGATTAATCAATTAAAATAGCCATATAGCAGGTATACTTCTGGTTACTTATTAGTCGCGCGTTGCTTTTTAGCTCGGGAATCTAGCCATAAAACCCCAACAAATCCCACTAAAAAAACAGCAATAGAAATCACCAGTTCAGGGGAATCATGATTCCAAGGCGCTATTGGCGTATCAATAAACGGGACAGACTCGCCTTTACTGTTTAATCGATAACTTAAAACAGCTTTCCAAGGCCAGACTTTTACTAACGCTCCAATCATAAAACCCGTTAAAAGTGCCAACAGCGAATTTCGGTAATGTTCGAACACCCAAGATAAAACTCGAGAAAAAGCCATGATACCTACCAAGCATCCGGCGGCAAAAATACTTAACACGGCAACATCAAGTCCTTTGATGGCGGCAATAATTTGTCCATAAACTCCTATCAGCAGCAGAATAAAGCTGCCTGAGATACCCGGCAGAATCATGGCACAGATGGCTAACGCGCCAGTTAAGAATAAAACCAGAGGGGTAATCTCTACTTCTGTTGGAGCGGCCATGCTGATTGCACCGACAAATACAGTACCCACTATAAGAAGTATAAGTCTTATTGCATCCCACTTATTAACCTGCTGACCCACATGAAACACACACGCCAGCACTAAACCAAAAAAACAAGACCAAGTAGGAATAGGATAATTGTCTAATAATAAGTGGATAAATTGAGCAAAAATTAAAATACTGGTGGCAGCACCAAGTAGAATAGAAATTAAAAAAGTGCCGTCCATTTGAATCCAAGCTGCCTTGACACCCTTCTCTTTGAGTGTGATGAGGGTGTCTAACCCTACGCTCTTAATACCGTTAATAAGGCGCTCGTAGATACCAGTTAATAAGGCTACAGTGCCGCCAGACACACCCGGCACTATATCCGCCGCTCCCATGGCCATACCTTTGAAAAAATTAGAGATCATAACTGTGTCCTTATCATTATTTTTGCGTGCCAGATAACATAGGCACAAACATCACAGGTTCTAAAGTGTGCTTAACAAAGCCATCTTCTTCCCGTACCACCATAATCAAGTCCTGTTTATCACTGTCGCCCACTGGTAAAATCAAACGACCGCCTACTTTAAGCTGTTCTGCTAGCTCGGGTGGCACACGGTCAGGAGCTGCACAGGACAAAATTGCATCATAAGGCCCTTCTTCTGGCCAACCCCAATTGCCGTCAGAGTGCTTGAACTTCACATTATTAATGCGCAGTAAAGCCACCGTCTTTCTTGCTTTAGACTGCAATGGCGCAATTCGTTCGACACTGTACACACGGCCTACCAGTTGAGATAACACAGCGGTTTGGTAGCCACAGCCCGTACCAATTTCTAGCACGTTGCTTAAAGGACCTGCATCTAATAACAGCTCAGTCATTTTTGCCACGATATAGGGGCGGCTTATGGTTTGGCCGAAACCGATAGGTAACGAGGTATCTTCGTATGCACGGTGACTTAGGGCTTCTTCAATAAAGATATGCCGCGGAGTATCGGCCATAACGTCTAAAACGTCTTTATTTTTAATGCCTTGCTGTTGCAACCGAGATACCAATCGGTCTCGTGTTCGCTGACTGGTCATGCCAATGCCTTGTAGCTGCAAAGGTGTCATTTAGTTAATTCCTGACTTTTGCTTTTAATACTTAAGCAAGATTGTAATTGCTTGTTACCGTCGTAAGCAGTCATATCAACTTGAATGGCGGTAATTGAAACGATGTTGTTGGCAACTGCATAAAAGTCGGTGCCAGGCCCAGCGTCGTTTCCAGCTCCCACACCATTTATCCAATAGTAATCCTTACCATGGGGACTTTGAGTTTTTACTGGAGGGTCGCAGCGGTGTCGATGACCTAAACGTGTTATTTCAATGCCTTTAAGTTCGTCAAAAGGAACATCAGGCACATTAATATTAATCACTGTTCTATCTGGTAAACACAGTGATTCTAATTTAGGTAAAATATCGATAATTACCTGCGCAGCTGTTTCAAAATATTTTTTGCCTACTAGTGATACTGCTATTGGCGACTTAGCTAAGAAACGTCCTTCCATAGCTGCGGCAACCGTGCCTGAATATAAAACGTCGTCACCAAGGTTGGCCCCTGAATTAATACCAGAAATCACTCTAGCGGGTTCTTCTAGGCATAAAGTATTCATACCTAAGTTCACACAGTCGGCCGGAGTTCCGTTTACGCTAATAAATCCATTTTTTAATGCCGTCGGTTTTAGTGGCCGGTCTAGGGTTAAAGAATTGCTAGCACCACTGCGATCTTGGTCTGGAGCCACCACATAAATGGAATGGCCCGCTTCAGCCATAGATTTAGCCAACTGCTCTAGTCCAGGTGCAAAAACACCATCGTCGTTTGATAATAGAAAAGTCATTCTGGGATCTCATTACTATGAGAGCTATCATGACTTCCAGTCGCTGGTAAGTGGTGGTCCACTTCAACAATACTTCCTAACTCACGTAAAACAGACGTTGCAAATAAACCAGATCCCAATTCAAAAGTTAATACTAGTACTTCCTCAGATTGCCACTCCCATATAAGATCTGGCAATAGTAAACGGCTAACTCGTCGCTCTTGTTTCATGCCTTGCCTAACAATGCCTTGTGCAAAAAGATCGTTAGCCTCTACCACTGACTTTTCAATAATATCAAGCTCACCTTCGGCTACACTTTCGCCTTTACCCCAAAGTGCACAGGTAGGATGAATATCTTTTTCATGAAAACGACTTTTTTCTTCATCGCTGTGTTCTTGAGCAAAACCGCGCAAACTACCAGAGAATCCAAATACCTCACCTTCGATTGGCTTATCCCAAGAAGCCGATTTAACACGTTTAGCCAACATATGGTTAAACAGATAAGAACGAGATGCAGAAAAATACATTGAAGCTTTTTGACGATTACGAGGACGCTTGCCAGTTTGATAAAGCTTTGCAGCCTGAAATAAGTTTTCGTTATTATTCCCAAAACGCTGTTGACCAAAGTAATTGGGCACTCCGTTATTTTTAATTAATTCTAAACGCTGTTCAATTTCGTTTTTAGTACCTTTAACATCGCGAATCACTAAGCGAAACTGATTACCCCCTAAAGCTCCACGCTTTAACTTAACGCCGTAAAAACCTTTTTCAATCAAGGTAAATTCGTCTTTATTAAACAGGTGAGTTAAATCAGGTTCTTTATTCTTAATAGGTAAGCTAAACCACTGTCGAGTCACCGCATGCCTATCTTTTAAGCCAGCATAACCCACATCTTTTAAATCAATTTTTGCATGATTGGCTAGCTGCCTAGCTAGCCAATGAGTATTGGTACCTTTTTTTTCTATGTATAGGTAAAGGTGTGGGCCAGTTTTAGTAAGCTCTCGATTAGTTACCTCACTGACACTAAAGTCTTCTTCTAGACTTTTGAAAGACGCTGTCATCTCCAATTCGGGATAGGCTTTAGGCCAATGCGTATCGAACGTGATTGAAACTGGTTTATTCGGTTGTTCAGAACTGTTTAAATCTACTTCATCATTCATACTAACTATCCATTACTCTTAAATAAAAGTGCAACGGCTTCAACAGCTATGCCTTCTTTTCGACCTACAAAACCGAGCTTTTCAGTTGTTGTAGCTTTTACATTCACTTGATCTAATTCTAAATTTAAATCAGCAGCAATATTGCTTCGCATGGCGATTATGTGTGGTGCCATTTTGGGGGCTTGAGCCATGATAGTTAAATCTATATTACCTACGCTGTACCCCTTTTCTGTAACTCTTGCCATTACCTGCTTTAACAATCCACGGCTATCGGCATTTGCATAGGCCGAGTCGGTATCAGGAAAATGATGACCTATATCCCCTAATGCAGAAGCCCCTAATAACGCATCACTTAATGCATGAAGAGCCACATCACCGTCACTATGAGCCAGCAGCTCCCTCTCATAAGGAATATTCACACCGCAAATAATAATATTAGCGTTTTCTTTTTTTTCTGAAAACTTATGGACATCAAATCCATGACCAATTCTAAACATTAAGGATTCTCTTTTAGTAAATACGCTTCGACCAAAGCTAGATCACCGGGCCGAGTCACCTTTAAATTATTTGGATCAGCTGAAATCATTTTTGGCGACAGCCCAAAATACTCCAATGCAGACGCTTCGTCAGTAATATTAATTTTATCGTCTAAACATTTTTGAATGGCCTGCAATAGTACTTTTAAAGGGGCCATTTGCGGTGTAAGTGCATGCCATAAATTGTCTCGCTCTACCGTTGTTAACACATTACCACTGGCATTAGTGCGCTTCATGGTATCGCGCACTGGTAAACCCAATAGAGAACCCTGTTCACAAGCACTATTTAAAAGGTTTTGTAAATCCGTTTGATTAATACAAGGCCGAGCAGCGTCATGGACCATAACCTGTGTGGTTTCGTCTGTATCTAAATCATCCTTTATAAAATTCAACCCGTTCAGCACGGAATGATAGCGCTGTGCACCACCATGGCAGGTTTTAATTCTAGGATGATTGCGAATATTAAGTTGTTGCCAAAACTCATCTTCAGGAGATATAACTACAATAATTGTTTCGATTGGAGAGAAAGCTAAAAGACGGTTTAGGGTATGCTCTAAAATAGTCGCGCCTAACAAGGCTAAATATTGCTTAGGGCGACCTGCCTGCATTCTTGTACCCACACCTGACGCTGGAACCACCGCATACAACTTTGCCATTATTGCTTGCCTTCGATTTTTGGCTTTACTACTATAAAATACGTTTCGTCTTCTTTAACCATACCCAATTCTTTACGGGCTTTAGCTTCGATAGAACCCAGTCCCGATTTAATAGCCGTAATCTCTTCTGCTAGCACTTGATTACGGGCATCAATTTCTAAATTAATCTCTTGCTGCTCAACAATACGTTCCTGTAGAGCAATTCGCGCGCGGACGCTGCTTTCGTCAAACCATAGCTGATATTGCAGCCATATAAATAGCAACAGAACAATTGGCTTCCAAATATGTTGTTTTAAAAATCCTACCGGTGCCATTTTATTATTATCCGCACTAAAGCTCATATATTGATACTGTAAAACTGGTATTTCAAATAGCATAAAAGGGAAACCGCAGTTTCCCTTTTATTTAATCACATAACAAACGCAATAGACTTTTTTAAAAAATCGTTATTAATAGTGCATCATCAACGCTGTATCTGAAGCGTAGGTAGCTCTACTGGCCTTTAATTTCTGAGCGGCCGTTGTATATGGCTTTCTCACCCAGCTGCTCTTCAATGCGCAGCAACCGATTATACTTAGCTACTCGGTCTGAACGACATAAAGAACCTGTTTTAATTTGCCCTGCACATGTGCCCACGGCTAAGTCAGCAATAGTGGTATCTTCAGTTTCACCTGAACGGTGAGAGATAACTGCAGTAAAGCCAGCTGCTTGAGCCATTTGAATCGCTTCAAGTGTTTCGGTAAGCGTGCCAATTTGATTAAACTTAATTAGGATTGAGTTGGCAATTTTTTCGTCTATACCACGTTTTAGGATCTTAGTATTGGTTACAAATAAATCGTCACCTACTAGCTGAACTTTGTCACCTAGTATTTCAGTTTGGTATTTCCAACCAGCCCAGTCACTTTCGTCTTGGCCATCTTCTATGGAAACAATTGGGTATTGCTCACACAGTTCGGCTAAGTAGTCAGAGAACTGTTCAGCTGAGAATACTTTCCCTTCGCCTGCTAAATCATATTTAC
>JBLHVV010000006.1:0-56355 GCA_047628755.1 Crocinitomicaceae bacterium
GTTATTTTTTGTCCAAAACTAACATTTAGTTTTTTACTTAAGTGCCTAGTGAGCATGGAGTTTCTTGGGGAGCCAATGTATCGGTTATGACTATTAACAGACACCACGCCTGAATCATCAAGTAAATCTAAAAAGGATACAAACTCTTGATTCAAAGATTGGAATGAAGAAGCGCCTAGATCAAATGTGATGGAGTTTTTTGGGTTACTGCCTTCGTCACTATTAACCTCTACCCTTTTGCTACCCATGCGTCCGCCTGTACCGCGAGCTTTTTCAAAAACAGCGACTTCAACTCCGCTGGCAGCGAGTTTTGAAGCTGCAACTAGCCCTGAAATGCCTGCACCAATGACGACGGTATGTTTGTACATAATATATTCATGAGATGATCGCATTTTACGGATTTAGTCTTGTATGTTTTATGATAATCTTTTGTACGCAAAGCCTTATACATTGGATCATTTAAAAAAATAACTTTACCCGCCGTTGTCATTCGATTATTTTAGTGGCTAATCCAGAGATTACTTGCGTTACAGTAATTCGTTTAAGAGATGTTACATTGACTTTAGTTGCTAGCGAAACATCCTATCAAATGGATGATTTAATCCTTCGCATTGCCGAAACACAAGACCAGAAAGCATTTGTAGAGCTGACAGTATTAGCGGCTCCGCGCCTTAAAGCTTACGCTATTCGTTGCGGCTCACACATTGACGACGCCGAAGAATTGGTCCAAGAGTGCTTGCTCACTGTATG
This sequence comes from Crocinitomicaceae bacterium, assembly GCA_047628755.1. Taxonomy (GTDB): domain Bacteria; phylum Pseudomonadota; class Gammaproteobacteria; order Pseudomonadales; family Oceanobacteraceae; genus Bermanella. The sequence continues at coordinate 751 of JBLHVV010000006.1, forward strand.
GCGCAAAGCTCATCAATTTAACCCCAAAACAGCTAGAAGTACGACTTGGCTCTACACAATCATCCGAAACCGCCGCATAGATATGGGACGAAAGAACAAATTAGACATTGTTCAATCAGATGATTTGTGGCCAGAAGCAGAGTCTGATTTGCTAGAAGATGACGTTGTACGTGATCTAACTGGAAACTTAGTGCGTACATTATTATATAGCCTGCCAGACGAGCAGCGTCAGATCGTATTTAAAGTATATTTCGAGGGTAAATCCCATAGTGAAATTGCTGGTGAATTAGATCTACCGCTAGGGACGATTAAATCTCGTTTACGTCTAGCAATGAAAAAACTCGATACATTGGCAAAAGAACAGGTCTCATGGCTCACTATCATCCTAATCATGAACTTTTAATGCAATTTGCAGCTGGCCAGCTCGGCGACGCGCTGGGGATTATGGTTGCCTGTCACTTAGAAAGTTGCGCAGAATGTCGTCAGACATCTAAACATTTTGAACATCTTGGTGGCGACATACTAGAGTCGCTAGATTCAGTGGATATCAGTCCCGATTTTGTTAGCCGTACACTGGCAAAAATTACAGAGGCGGCTTTGGTTGAGGTTAAACTGGCTAATGTTGCTGAAAAGAGCACTAAGTCTGTTTCACAATTTCCTAAGCCATTGCAAAGATTTTTACCTGATAGCCTAGATCAGCTGTCTTGGTATGGATTTTCAAAAAATATTCAGCAATTTGACTTAAGTTTTAGCGACAAGCGTTATACCGCTAAATTTTATAAGATTAAAGCTGGCAAGGAGTTACCTCAGCATACCCATAAAGGACAAGAGTTTACTCTTGTGGTGGATGGTGCATTTAGCGACGAAGGTGGCTCGTACCATAAAGGTGACTTTATACTGGCTGATCCAACTATCAAGCACCAACCCAAGGCTCATGCTGATGCTGATTGTATTTGCTTCGCCGTAATGGATGCTCCACTTCAGTTTACTGGTTTCTTTGGAAAGATGCTGAACCCCTTTATGCGTTAATAAAATATACTAGTCGCTTTAAAAGAATCATAAAAAAGCCCATATTATTTATTAATATGGGCTTTTTATTTGCTGCTAAATTATTGGACTTATTATTTAGCAGACCTTCTATATTGAAGTCCTAACACTATAACAAATACAGTTTCTAGAATGGCCATGGCATATACGCCTTCGCTAGCATCAAATTTAACCAGTGCTATTAGTCTAAATAGCAGCAAGCCTAGCGATGTAATGAATGCGAACAGCAATGATGCCTCGATATAAGCGGGTTTCACGCTAGCAATTAACATGGCTGAGCCCAGGCCTACTTGCAAGCCACCATAAACAGAAAAGAACTCGGACAACCCTATATTGGTTGCCATAAAACCTAAAAACTCAGACGCTACTTGCGGATTTAATGCACACCACAAGCCTGAGAGCAGGTATAAAACTCCGACACTTCTTAAAGCCCACATATGCTTTGTCCTTAATTTATTTCTAATTAGTATTGATACGTTATTTCGGCTAAATAATTGTCGCCAGACGGCTTTTTGCCGTTTACTTTTTCAAGGTTAGTTAAACCTTTGTACGATAATATTCGGCCTGTTTCTCGATCATACTCTAACATTATAGGATCTACTAACAAGCCAATTAAAAAGCTATCAGGCGCTAAAATAAAACCAACCCTATCATTGTTTATGAAGGTTCTTTCAATATAGAATGTTACGAAAATAGCCCGAGTTGGGGCTAGGAATTCTACCACTCTTCTGTTGCCTGCTATTAGGTCTTGCCAATTTTTCAACATAAACACATCAAATCCGGCGTCAGCAATCATTACTTGATTTTTTAATACGTCAAGACTATCCAACTCTAATTCCGCAGGTAAACCCAATTCGATGTCTATGTTGGTGCCCTTCAAAGTGACATTGATTAAGTGATCGGAACGCAAGTCAGTAAATTGAAAGCTAGGAAAAAAGCCTGTTTGATCGTAGTCCAATGACTTGGTTGCAATTAAATCACTGGTAGTGTTTTTATAATGGACCGTTCCACTTTCACGGTCACCGTTCGAATCAAGCTGTATTTGGTGATGCTCAGTGTAAATCAACTTTCCTGTTTTTAAATCGTGAGCAGTACCAGTAAATGAAATAATGCTCTCAAAATTCTCGGATACCGAGTCTGGCAATGGAATATTGGCCCAAATATGACTGCTCAATATTAAGCTGAATGTTAACAAAAATATTTTCATTTCAGACCTCAGTCACTGTTTTTTGATTAGCAAACTTCACAGCGATTACGTTTTTCCATATTACTAAAAATATGACTGCCCAACTGCCCCAAGCTCCAACCATAAATAAAATATCATTATTGCTAAATTCAATAATATTTAACTCTCGGCCTGCTATATATGAAAAAGGCCCCATCAAAGCACATAATATTACAAATATTACATGACGATTGAGTGACCAATGAAATGATGTGAAAATAGTTAAACTAAATGCAGCCCACATTATTAGTAGCCAGTAGGGTAAGTTTAATATGGACAACTCACTGGCGTCTGGAAATTGATAGATACCTAGCATATGCAAAGTACTGTCCATGGCTAAACCAAGAGCAATGGCGACAATAACACCTAATATCACAGCCTTTATGACTTCAGGGCTAAATACTTGGGTTACAGCCAACAATACTAGACTAATCAATGCATAAGCTTCGTATCCAAAAGCCGCACCGAACCATGTAATCTGAAAAAATACAACATTGCTTATTAACTGCCACAACTTCATGACTTAGTCTCGTCTGCTTGGGAATTGTCGACACGAGTCATCTTACCTAGCAATTTAAATTTAATTCGGTCTGGTAAAAATGAAAATATTTTTAATGGGATTGTAAATCGCTTAGGAAAATGGATATCAAACTTTTTCCCTTGTAAACCATGAACAATGCGCTGGGCAGCATTATCGCTTGTTATCATAAACGGCATATCAAAATCGTTTTTATCGGTCAATGGGGTTTTTACAAACCCTGGGCTTACTAGTCTTACGTCTACACCATGATGTTGAATATCGGTTTTTAGACATTCAGCAAAATAACGCAGCGCAACCTTACTGCCCCCATAAGCATGGGCTCTTGGTAAAGCCTGATAGGTTACACTACTGCTTACAAATACTAATTGAGGATCTGGACTGTTGAAAAGTAATGGCAAAGAAGCGTTACTAACCTGAATAGCACCAAACAAATTGGTTTCCATTACCCGTCGAAAAAGCTCTATGTCCATTACAACATCGTCAATATATTCACAGGTTCCTGCATTAATGATCACGCTGTCTAAGAATTCCACATGATCTTTAATCGTGTTTACAGCATTGCAAATGGAAGTGGAATCTGTAACGTCAAGTGGCACCGCGACAAGCTCTCCTGTGAAGCCTTTATTTGCAAGCACTGTTTCAGCATAACTTAAGGCTTGAGCGTTAAGTGCATCAACAGAGCGGGCACTAATAAAAACACGATGCCCTAGCTCAGCGTAGGCAAACGCTAAGGACTGCCCAATACCGCTAGATGCACCTACCAACCATATATTTTTCATATTATTTAAACCAATTAGGTAACTAAAACTTTATTATATGTACGATTTAACTGGTTACTTGGATCAACGAGTAACCACTCACTACTACTTAAAATCAAAATTCTGAACTATTATTTAATAGCATCACATTAGTGTATACTCACCCTATCAATTCTATGGGCTTTAAAGTGAATTTTTTAAAAGCTATAACAGCATACATAATGGTTTTGGGCATAATTGCGCAATCTATTAACGCTGTTGGCGCCCCATGCCCAACACTGAGTAAGTTAAATTCCTCACTTATTAGCATAAGCCACACTGGTATGGATCACTCGAACCTAGAATATTCAAATATTGAATCTCCTTGCCGTTCAAAAACCGATGATAATTGCTGTGGTGAAGGGAATTGTCCCATGAATAATGCCACATCTGGTCTTATATCTTTTCAGCCTGTTATATTTAAAGCATCTGTATTCCGTTCTGTTAGAGCAACTGAAACTCTAAATTTTATATTATCTGAAAAAACCTCAAGCCTATATCGCCCACCAATTTCAGCCTAACACACTCTAAAACCAAAAATTTTCTGTTAATGGCTGAATAATGATGACTCATAAAAAAATATTTCTATTTTTTCTGGTATTAAGCACCGGATTTATAGCGGGCAACTTAATTGATCCGTTATCAAATAAACACTCCATGACTCCTATCTTAAATAAGACAGAGGTAGATAAACCTGAACCCATACACTGGGTTGCACCTATGGATGCAAACTATAAACGAGACAAACCTGGGTTATCGCCAATGGGCATGGACTTAGTGCCTGTTTATGATGATGCCATTGTCGAATCTGATGCCGGTCCTGGTGTAATTAAAATATCACCTAATGTAGTTAACAACTTAGGTATTCGCACGGCACCTGTAATTTTTAAACCTCTAATGCAATCATTAAATGTCTTTGGCACAGTAAAATACAATGAAAATAGGCTGGTACATATTCATCCAAGAGTAGAGGGCTGGATAGAAGTACTGTATGTAACAGCCGCAGGTGATCCAGTTAAAAAAGGCGATCCACTCTACGAACTTTATAGCCCAGAGCTTGTTAATGCCCAGCAGGAATTTATATCTGAGCAGAATTCTAGCCAAGGTAATCTAGGTGAAGCTTCAGAGATTCGTCTTAGGGCATTAAATATTAGCCAAGGGTTTATTGAAAAGCTAAAGCGCACAAAAAAAATACAACAAAGTATTACTTTTTACGCCCCGCAAAATGGTGTGGTAGATCATTTAAATATACGTGAAGGTTTTTTTGTTAAGCCAGATACAACTTTAATGTCCATTGGCAATTTAAATAAAGTTTGGATAGAAGCTGAAGTGTTTGAAAAACAGGTTAGATACATAGAGCTAAACCAATCAGTCACTTTTACAATGGGCTATTTTCCTGCAAAGAAATGGACAGGAAAAATTGATTATATTTATCCAGAATTAAATTTAGAAAATAGAACATTACGTATTCGAATTGAACTAGAAAATAGAAATTACCTTCTTCAGCCCAATATGTATGGAAATATTAATATCAATATTGGTAATAATAAAAAGCGTCTTCAAGTACCTAATCAAGCGATTGTTCGGACAGAAAATCAAAATAGGATAGTGGTTGCTTTAAAGAATGGGGAATTTAAGTCTATAGAAGTGATGACTGGAATAGTGGGAAATAAATATACGGAAATAATAAGGGGCATTTCTGAACATGAGCAGGTTGTTGAGAGAGGATTATTTTTATTGGACAGTGAATCCAGTAAAGAATCTGACTTTAAGCGTATGAGCCATCCGCTAGACCTCCCTACCGCTACGGTTAATGGTCTAATTAAACGCATTGACTTCGATACTAGAGAACTGTTTATTTCACGCGATAAAATTGAAAAATGGAACAGAAAAAAGAATGATGTTCTATTTTCAACTGATGAAAAAATAAACTTAAAAGCACTATCCTTGGGTGAAATTATTAATTTCACTTTCGTAATAAAAAATGGAGAGTTTGTTGTTACTAAAATAAACCTGCCCGCTATGAAAAAGGGCCACTAATATGATAAGTCGTATTATTTTATGGTCTATCCAAAATCGTATTCTGGTTATATTGGCTATGTCTATTATTATTGGCATAGGTCTTTATTCAGTTAAAAATACACCTATCGATGCCATTCCTGATTTATCTGATGTACAAGTTATTATTAAAACATCTTACCCTGGTCAGTCGCCACAAGTAGTAGAGGACCAGGTTACTTTCCCACTAACATCGGCCATGTTAGCGGTGCCTAAAGCCAAGACGGTTAGAGGCTTTAGTTTTTTTGGTGACAGTTATGTTTATGTAATTTTTGAAGAAGGTACCGATCTATACTGGGCCAGATCGCGAGTTTTGGAATATCTAAATCAAGCGTCTTCATCGTTACCAATAGGTGCTATTACACAGTTGGGTCCCGATGCAACAGGTGTTGGTTGGATATATTTATATGCTCTGTCTGATAAAACTGGCCAGCATAACCTCGACGATCTTCGCTCAATTCAAGACTGGTTTTTAAAGTTTGAACTGCAAACAGTTGCTGGCGTCAGTGAAGTTGCTGCCATTGGCGGCATGATTAAACAGTATCAGATTACCGTTGACCCAAATAAACTAATGGCTCTTAACATTCCCTTGTCACATATTCGAACTGCGGTGACTCAGTCTAATCAAGAAGTGGGGGCGTCTGTTATTGAGATGGCTGAAGCTGAATATATGGTAAGTACCACTGGTTATTTATCTAATGAGCAAGATATAGAAAACATCTCTTTAGGGATTAATAAAAATGGCTCACCTATTTTATTAAAAGATATTGCAGAAATAACCACAGGTCCACAAATGCGTAGAGGTATCGCGGAGTTAAATGGTGAAGGTGAAGTGGTTGGCGGTATAGTAATTATGCGTTCTGGTGAAAATGCACAGGCAACTATTAAGCTGGTTAAACAAAAAATTGAAGAACTAAAAAGAGGGCTGCCTGCTGGAGTTGAGATAACCACTACATATGACCGCTCTGAGCTTATTAAAAGTGCCACAGATAACCTATGGGATAAGTTAATTGAAGAATTAATCGTAGTGGCATTAGTGTGTATTATATTTCTTTTCCATGTGCGATCTTCACTGGTTGCTATTATTAGCCTTCCTGTAGGTATACTAACCGCCTTTATTGTAATGTATTGGCAAGGACTTAATGCCAATATAATGTCTCTTGCTGGCATCGCCATTGCCATCGGCGCTATGGTTGATGGTGCTATTGTGATGATTGAGAACATGCATAAACACATAGGTGAAATGGCTAAATTAGGCAACCCCATTAATTCAAGTAACCGTTGGGATGCTGTCTATGAGTCTACAAAAGAAGTAGGCCCAGCGTTATTTTTTAGCCTACTGATTATCACTGTTAGTTTTATTCCTGTTTTTACCTTAGAGGCACAGGAAGGAAAAATGTTCTCACCGCTAGCGTTCACTAAAACCTATGCCATGGCCGCCAGTGCCGCATTGGCTATTACTCTTGTACCAGTACTTATAGGATATTTTGTCAGAGGCAATATTCCATCTGCAGAGAAAAATCCTATTAATGTTTTTTTAATAAGAGTCTACCAGCCAATGCTCGCTAAGGTACTGGCCTATCCTAAGACAGCCATAGTATTCTCTGCATTCGTTCTAATTAGTAGTTTATATCCAGCTAGTAAAATTGGCAGTGAATTTATGCCCACGTTAGATGAAGGCAGCTTAATGTATATGCCAACCACTTATACTGGAATATCTATTGGTAAAGCTAGAGAGATTTTACAGCAAACTGATAAATTACTTAAATCTGTCCCTGAAGTAAAAACAGTATTTGGTAAAATTGGCCGCGCTGAAACGGCCACTGACCCCGCTCCATTAACTATGATAGAGACATTCATTCAATTTAAACCCGAAAATGAATGGCGTGAAGGTGTTACTAAAGAAAGCTTGAGGCAAGAATTTACTAAGCTAGTGACTTTACCGGGCCTAAGTAACGCTTGGGTTATGCCGATAAAGACTCGTATTGATATGCTGGCAACGGGAATTAAAACTCCTGTGGGCATAAAAATAGCTGGGCCTGATTTAAATGTTATTGAATCAATTGGGGTTCAATTAGAAAACATTCTAATAAATGTTAACGGTACAACGTCTGTGTACAGCGAACGAGTATCCAGTGGACGCTATATAAACATTGATATTAAACGTTTGATGGCGGCCCAATACAATATAAGCATAGAAGAAATACAAAATACTATTTCAATGGCCATAGGTGGTTTGAATATAAGTCAAACTACAGAAGGTTTTGAGCGCTTCCCTATCAATATTAGGTACCCTCAATCATTCCGTAATAGCCCAGAGAAATTATTATTGCTGCCTATCATTTCAAAATCAGGTAAAACACTTTCCTTAGGTGACGTAGCTGATATTAAAATAGTAAATGGCCCCACTGGTATTAAAAGTGAAAATGCACGTTTAAATGGTTGGACGCTAGTGGATATAGAAAGTGATGACATTGGTAGCTATGTAAAAGAAGCTAAGCAAGCTGTAAACAATAAAATTAACTTACCTGCTGGCTATAGCTTAAACTGGTCGGGACAATATGAATATATGATCAGAGCAGAAAAAAAACTGAGCTATATTATTCCACTTACATTGGCCATTATTATGGTCTTATTGTTTTTAAATTTTAAAAGTCTTATGCATGTATTTATTCTAATGTCGTCTTTACCCTTAAGTATCGTGGGCAGTTTATGGTTAATGTATTTACTGGAGTTTAATTTTTCTGTGGCTGTTGCTGTTGGCATCATTGCTTTGGCAGGAGTGGCCATTGAAACAGGCATAATAATGATGGTCTATTTAGACCAAGCATGGGAGAAATTAAATAAGGAAGCAGATAAAATTGAATACAAAAAATTGATCAATGCTATAGAACTTGGTGCAAGCCGAAGGGTACGTCCGGTATTAATGACAGCCAGTGCCACGATTATAGGGTTACTTCCTATTTTATATGCCACCGGTACTGGTTCTGAAGTAATGCGCCGACTAGCCGCTCCTATGGTGGGAGGGATGGTAAGTAGCGTAATTTTAACGCTATTTATATTGCCTGCGGTGTATTTGTTATGGCGTAAGGCCAGTATAGAAAAATAATTTGATTCACTGATAAAAAATTTAGCATGCGATCTATAGGCTGTTTTAAAAATGCAGCCTTATCTTATAATGTTTTGAGGGTAGGATACGATTTATTCACAGAGTCTATTCAAGCAATTAATCTAACTGTTGAATTTAATGTAAGCCTGCTTTCATCTTTTAGCTTATTTACGAAAAGGCCCATTATAGAGGTTGTGTTACTGCCTATGAAATTTTGGGTTATTAAGAAACTTATTAATTACTGAATAATTTTATCAAGATGAGATCGTAGTATTACTACTAGAATAAAAACGCAGCCTGCCTTTTCCTAATTTTTTAGCTTCGTACATTGCGCTGTCAGCATTACCGAGAATAGAATCTGCGGTTATGATATCACCTTCTATAAGAGTAATCCCTAAACTGGCGCTAACTGTTATAAGCTTATTTTTAATATAAATTGGCTTCTTAAGCGTTTCAATAATACGTTCGCATACCCGTTTGGCTTCGCTAGACATTAACTGATTTGTATTATCATGACCTTCTAATAAAATAACAAATTCGTCACCACCTATACGCGACAATGTATCAGTATCGCGTAATGTGTATTGAAGTACACTTGCAATTTCACACAATAAAGCATCGCCTCCGCTATGCCCAACTGTGTCATTTACCTGTTTAAAATTATCAAGATCTATAAAGATAAGGGCAGCTATTTTTTTATAACGCTTTGCACTTTTTATAGTTTCTTGGAGCCTATCCATTAAAAGCCTACGGTTTGGTAAATCTGTTAATGGATCGTAAAAACCTAGCTTCTCTATGGCCAACTCGTTCTTTTTACGCTCAGTTATATCTCTCGCCATCCATATCACATGTCGCCTATCTTTATTTTTCAATGAATAATGATCAACAGGCGCGACTCTCGCCTCTATAAAACAGTTTCCCTTAGCTACATCAAGTTGATACTCGTATCGCTGTATCTCATTGGTGCTAAGTGTTTTTTTAATAACAGAGTTAATTTCATTTAACATTTCAGAGGGCAGAACATCTGATATATTTTTCCCTAATATTTGATCTGATTTTTGATAAAGTAAATCGTTGTCTGAACCAAAAGTATCTACATAGTTGCCATTTTCAGAAAGGATGATAGCAAGATCGGGCATTACGCGAATAAAAGCATGCATTTTATTCAACGCATTATGCAGTTGATTTGTGAGTACGGTCTCACGTTGTTTAGATATATCTTTTTCTATGGCCAAACTGGCTAGATTTGAAAAAAACTTTACAAGGTATATAACCCAAGAGTCTGGCAACCCAGTATGACTTGAGTAAACTCCAAATGAACCAATTGAACCACCGGAAGAAGACATAATAGGTATTGACCAACAGGCTAAAAAATTTTGTTTTGAAGCTATATCTTTAAATTCAGACCACTTTGGATCTTCACTAATATTCTCGGTATAAGAAGGCTTGCCAGTATAAGCAGCTGACCCACATGAGCCCGCGAGCAAGCCAATTTCTAATCCCATGATTGCCGCTGAGTATTCGTCAGATACCCTTGTGCCTCCGCCCATTCTTAATTTTGAATCCGTTATTAATAATATCGAGGCGGTAAGATGAGTATTGTCCAATAAATCTTCTATCTCTGAACATATGATATCTAGGCAGTATTCTAGCTTCTGATTGCTTGCTAAAAGTTTTACGATCTTTTCTTGAGATCGTAATAGTTTTTCAAATTCTATATTTTCCATATTACGACTCCCTTCAAACTGTTTTAGATTATCCCTTGTTCAAGCGCAAGCGTCATTCCTTCAGAAAGCTCTGCACATTCAGTTAAAAATTTTACGTCCCATTCCCCTTTACATAGTAATGGGCTTTGGACCCAACGCCAACGAAGACCTGTTAAGATTGTTTCTAAAGCTCGTTGAGTACCTGTCCCATCATGACCTGCACGTATAATGGCTGCAACTGGTAAGCCTTGCTTAACATCAAGACATGGGTAGTAAATTCGATCAAAAAAGTCTTTTAACGCGCCACTCATATAACCCAGATTTTCAGTAGTGCCTAAAATAATGGCGTCACAATGTAATACATCTTCAGCATCCGTTTCAAATGGTGTTTTAATTTTTATTTTAAGATCGACCCCTTCGTGTTGTTTGGCTGCTTGCGCTACAGCGTCACTCATTAATGATGTATTGTGAGATGGGCTATGAAATACCACCAATAATGTTTTCATATTAAGAAAACTCTTTTTAGTATTAGTTAGAATAAGAGTACAATGCACAGCTTACTTACGAGGTCTATTTGTTATGAGTTCAGTTATACACCATACAAATGCATTTAGGTTTGAAATTGACATTGATAGCACAGAAATTGACACTGACAGCGCAGAAAAAGCTAGCTCGGCTCATCTTACCTATGAAGTGTTAGACAATAGGAATATTAACTTTACTCATACATTTGTCCCATTCAGACAACGAGGCAAAGGTTACGCCGAAGAATTAGTAAAAGTAGGCCTTGATTGGGCAAGAGAGAATGATTTACTTATTAGCTCAAGCTGTTGGTACGTAGACAAATATATGGCAGAGCATCCAGAATGACCTGGTGGGTCTATATTGTGCAATGCAAAGATCAAACTTTATATACTGGCGTAACGACTGATTTAGAGCGAAGACTGCAAGAACATAACGGTAAAGGACCAACCTCAATTAGAGGTGCCAAGTATACTAGAGTAAGAAGGCCGGTGAGATTGGTATTTGAAGAACCGTGTGAGAACCGCTCTAAGGCTTGCAAAAGAGAAGCTGCTATAAAAAAATTAACTCGTTTAAATAAGTTAAGCCTAATATCTAATAATATAACAATTAACACCAACTTAATTTAAACCCATTATCTTTCAACCACTTGTCATGAGTTTTATAGTCCAAGCAATAAGATTCAACTCTCTGCCAAAAATCAGGCTGATGATTTGGATGGGTTAAATGAGCCACTTCGTGTATCACTAAATAGTTAATTACTTCAGCAGGTGCACCCATTACTAGCCAGTTAAATTGAATGTTCCCCTTACTAGTACAATGACCCCATTTGCTTTTTGTACGCCTAAAGCGTACCTCAGATAACTTACTGGCCACACACATCTTTTGAGCTGTATTCTCTGTTAACGTTGTAAGGTATTTTTTTGCTTGTTGCTTGAAAAAATCCTCAAATAAACTGTGTAGTTTTTTCTCGGTAGGAGCAACTGCTGCAAACACAATAAAAGTATTATCTCTGTTAATTAGCTGAGTTTTTTTAGCTACCTGATGAGTTATAACATGAGGCTTACCTTGCCATAAAATAGATTCGCCAATGACAACTTTAGGCAAAGCCTTGTTGATTTTCTGCTGTTCGCTGAGCTTAGTTTTCACCCAGTTTTGCTTGCTAGTTAAAAAATCAACTGCAAAATTATTAGTTACTTTATTGGGGATCCTTACTTCGACACATTGCTTCACAATATGAATTGCAACGCTCTTTCGTTTTGAACGGACGATCTTATATTCAAAATCTAGGCTAGGAAGCTGTTTATTATTCATTAACAACATAGTTTTTTCCCCTAAGAGGAACCAACACCCTCTCTAAGCCGTTAATTTTAATTTCTAAACATAGTCCTAGTAACATTCCCAAACGACCTTCAGGCATGCCCTTTTTTTGAAACCACAATAGATACTCTTCAGGTAAATCCATAAGAACCTTTCCGTTGTATTTACCAAACGGCATTTTCATGTTCGCTAACGCGAGTAAATCATCTTGTGTAAACATGCTGCCTTCTTATCTATAGATTTGCTCTGTTATATATTGGCAGTTTACCATAACCCTGCAGCCAACCTAACTGGCAGGTATATAGAATTGAAAGTTAAATTCAATATTGCTGATCTCCCCCTACAGTCCCTGGTTTACATTAAAATTAGAAAAAGCTAATATTAGTACAAATGTTAATCAGACTATCCTAATTTCATGCCCGAGATATCATTATGCCTTTAACAAAAGATGAACTACTCAACGAAGCCCGCCAATCTTTAAACATAATCGATGCCAAACAAGTCGAACACGTTATTGCCGCTGGCACCGTCATTTTAGATGTTAGGGAACCTGCAGAATTTGATATGGGCCACTTACATAATGCAGTAAATATTCCCCGTGGATTACTTGAATTCATGGTAGGTAATAATCCTGCCCTTAAAGATTTTAATCAAAGCATAGTGGTCTATTGTAAAAATGGTGGCCGATCTACTTTGGCTAGCGACACATTGCAAAAAATGGGCTTTAAAAAGATCACAATGCTAGCAGGTGGTTTTGATAGCTGGACAGGCACGATCCATAAGGTAGAGATTGCTGATAATCTGTATAACAGCTAGCACTGCTCGTTATGATACTGCACATTTAATAATGTATTATTAAATGTGTTTTTACGTATGCTCTGGTGAAATGCTCATGAATAAAATAGCGCTATTAAACCCTCGTGTTTTTGGACTTATGGGGGTCACTAAGGATGAGTCTGATCGGGCCAAATTTGCGGCGCGGACATTTGAAGCCCCGATGATTTTGTTAGCCACATGGATCATCATTGACGGCTACCTGCAAAATCAAAGCAGCTCTTATGAATACGGCGTAATGAGTGATTGGCTCATATGGGGTTTCTTTGTTGTTGAAACAACCACTCTTTCAATACTAACCAACAAACCCAAAGCCTATCTGAGCTCTAACTGGGTTAATTTACTTATTATTTTATTTTCTTTTCCATTGTTGTGGGAATTATTTCCTTATGCAGCGGGTTTTAGAATATTAAGATTAGTGGTTTTATTTACTCTTATTATTCAGGCATCAAAAACCCTACAAAAAGTGCTCGGTCGCAACAACTTGGGCAGTATACTAATTTCGAGTTTTATTTTAATCGTTATCGCTGGCACAATTATGTCAGTAATCGACCCCAATGTTCATTCACCTGCAGACGGAATTTGGTGGGCATGGGTAACAGTCACGACTGTTGGTTATGGTGATATTGTTCCCGCTAGTAATGCTGGAAGATTATTTGGTGCGTTTTTAATTTTGCTGGGTATTGGCTTATTTACCATGCTTACCGCCAGCTTTGCTGCTTTTTTTATGGCTGAAGATGAAAAAGGTATGATTAAACTAGAGCACCAAAATATAAGGAATTTGACCAATCTTGAAGCTCGATTTAGTTTGTTAGAATCAAAAATAGACACTTTGCTAGATAATCAACTAGAGATACAAAAAAGCATTGAAGATACCGCCAGCAAAAAGCCATAACCGTCTTTGTAGTCTATGCTTAAATAAAATCAATGGGCCATTCTAAAGGTATATTAAGATGTCTATTCGGGATCAAATTCATAATTATTATGAGGCAAAGGTAGCAAATGCCATTAACGACATTGCTGGTAAACGAGGCTATGATAATGAGCAAATGGTGGATTTGGCATGCCTTGCACTAAACAACTTACCAACCCGTTACTTTCGACATGAAGTTGATTTAGCCTTTTACATGTCGGCACATGAACATGAAGATATTGACCGACGCGTAAGACAATCGGTTAATGATGCCATTGCTTACATCGAACAACAGAAAGACATTCGTAAATAATTACCGTAGTTATATTTTCTAAAAAATGCAGAGTACCTCTGAATAAACAGGGAACTCCGCATTTTAAAGTTTTTTTACTGGCTTATTATTTTAGCTTTAGGGTAGTTAAGGTATATTCACGAACCGTTTTTAACAGCTCCGCATTTTCAATCAACGACTCACCATACGATGGAATCATTTCTTTTAGTTTAGCTTTCCAGCCATGATTCTCTAAACGATCAGCAAAGCAACGTTCAATAACATCAACCATCGCATGAACGGCAGTAGAGGCTCCAGGAGAAGCCCCTAATAAAGAAGCAACTGATCCGTCTTCGCTTGACACAATTTCAGTACCAAATTCTAACTTACCTTTACCATTTTCGTCTTTCTTAATAATTTGTACGCGCTTACCTGCATCCGCCAGTGTCCAATTTTCATCTTTAGCGTTAGGGAAATATTCACGCAACGAATCCATGCGGGCACCGTCAGATTGAAACACCTCACTAATAAGATACTTTGTAAGGTCCATGTTATTCATACCTACAGAAAGTATTGGTAATAAGTTTCCCCCACGAATCGAAGAAGGTAAGTCTAAAACTGACCCTTTCTTCAAAAACTTAGTAGTAAACCCAGCGAATGGACCAAATAACAAGGCTTCTTTGCCATTAATTACTCGAGTATCTAAGTGTGGAACTGACATTGGCGGCGCACCAATAGCCGCTTTCCCATATACCTTAGCATGATGCTTGTCGGCTATTTCTGTATCTGTGCATACTAACCACTGGCCACTAACAGGAAACCCACCGTAACCTTCGCTCTCTGGGATTTCTGTTTTTTGTAACAGCGGTAACGCACCGCCACCAGCACCTAAGAAAATAAACTTGGTTCGAATACGACTTTCTTCACTGGATTCCCGATCCTCTAATAATACAGACCAGCCACCTTGGCTGGAACGTTTAAAATCTTGTACATCATGATTTAAGATTAACTCAAAATTATCATGCTGCTGAAGATCTTCCATCATATAGCGTGCTAGCGAACCAAAATCTACATCGCTGCCACGGGGCATAAAGGTAGCTGCAACTGGCTGACTTAAATCACGACCTTGCATAATTAGAGGCATCCACTCTGTTAGCGTCTCAACATTCTCACTGTATTCCATTCCTTGAAATAGGTGATGCTGGCTTAACTTTTTAAAACGCTCACGTAAGAAGTCCACGTTTTTTTCACCCCATACAAAACTTAAATGGGGAGTACGGTTGATAAAATTAGTTGGCTCTGGAAGTACTTGGGAGTTAACTAGGTATGACCAGAATTGCAAAGATAACTCGAACGCCGCATTAATTGATGTAGCTTTAGATATATCAACATTGCCCTGCTCATCTTCGGGAGTGTAATTCATTTCACAGTAGGCTGCGTGACCAGTGCCAGCATTGTTCCAGCCATCTGTGCTTTCTGACGCAACGCTTTTTAGGCGTTCGATAACGCATATTTTAAGTGTGGGATCTAAATTTTTCAGTAACATAGCCAAAGTACTGCTCATGGCTCCGGCACCGACTAACAATACATCTACGGTTTTAACTGTCATGATTTCCTACACTCTATAAGTATCTAATACGTTTATGCCCGCTACTTATACAATTTTATTTTTATTTTCATTTTAAGAATGATAAAAGTATAAAAAGTATACAGTGGTTTTTGTAAAACCAAAAAGTAGGGCTTTAGTTGCTGGTTTTCAGCCGTCTAAAATATTTGAACTAAATTATACTTAATTACAGATCATTTGGCGATTGCTCAATCTATTGGCAATTTGATTCATTGCCTTGAGCTTAGTTTTATAAGCTTAGTCTAAATTTGTGTTGGGTTAGTCTAATAGGTTAATTAATTACTTCACGGCCTATATATTGTTTTTTAACCCTTTCTGTAATCTGGCAAAACAATTCATAAGAAATTGTGTCACAGTGTTCGGCCACTACATCGGCACTTAAGCCTGTGCCCCATAATGTCACTGTATCTCCCAGTGCGACATCACCATTGGTTACATCCACTGTGATCATATCCATAGATACACGACCAGCCATGGGAAACGTTTTACCCTTAATTAGCACGGGCGTCCCATTTTTAGCTGAGCGCGGATAACCATCACCATATCCTATGGCAACCACCGCTATAAGAGTGGATTTGTCTACCTTATAAGCCTGTCCATAACCTACCGTTTCTCCTGCATTTAATTCATGCAATGCTATTACTTCACTTTGCAATGTCATGACAGGCTGCAAGCCAATAGTTGGGCCCTGCTGTTGCAGCACTGGGTGGCTTCCGTAAAGCATGATTCCAGGCCTGACTAACTCTCCATGAGCTTCTTTCATAGTCAGTATTGCAGCGCTATTGCTCATACTCCAATTTAGGTTCATAGGCTTAAGTGCTGTTAATACGGCTAATTGTTGTTGGTTAAACGGATTAGCAGGGTCGTCAGCGCAAGCAAAATGGCTCATTAACTGAATCTCTCCCACCGCTGGTAAAGCTCTTAATTCACTCACTAACGCGGGCACATGTTGAGGCCTAAAACCCAGACGATGCATTCCTGATTCCACTTTAACCCAGACCTTAAGTTGGCCTTTTGAAAGTGCTTTTAACCATTCTATTTGTTGCTGATTATGCAGAGCTAGCTCTAAATTATAATCCACAGCCAACTGACATTCTGCACCATCCATAGGGCCTTCAAGCACTAGAATGGGCAGTAAAACCCCACCCCTCCTAATGATAATCGCCTCGTCTACACAAGCCACGGCAAAGCCATCTGCTTCGTTTGCCAGCGCATTTACTACAGGCATAACTCCATGTCCGTAGGCATTGGCTTTAACCACTGCATAAGCACGACTATGGGGCGCCTGCTTTTGGGCAAATTGATAATTTTCCCTGAGGGCGTGAAGATTTATTATTGCTCGTGTGGCTCTTGCCATACTGCCTGCCAAGTAAAAGTACGTTATAATCGGTTAAATTAATTGGGACTTAGTAAGAATCCATTAATAACTGATTGGATCACTTACCTAGCTTATGCAAACCCAATGAAAACATCTATGCCTGACAACAAGTGCCTATGATTGTGGGGCACCTTTAATTTAGCATAGGTTAGCATTTAGCAGTTGTTTAATACCTGTTATTACATTTTTGAGTCAATGGCCTGCTTGCTAGTCATTGTACCGTTATAGATTAGATAAATACCATTATGGGTCATAGTTTAATTCCAGAGCGAATGCTGGTCGTTTCTCCTAGCTTAGCCGCCACCATAGGTCTTGAAGAAGCGATTATGCTTCAAGCGCTAAATGATGGTGGGCGAGATCATGATGAGAACTGGAAATCCATGCAAAAAACTGGTGTGCGAACTTGGTTGCCGTTTTGGAATGACCACGACATTAAGCGCATATTAAAAAGCTTAAGCGACAAAGGCATTGTTCATTTTAATAGCCCACCATTTGGTCAAAGTGAGCAGCTATTTTTTAGTTTTAAAGCCGATGCTCCCTCAACGGCGAAGCACAGTAAAACTGAACAAGCTTACCAAGCTAGTCAACAGCAACATAAAAATACTATTTCGGCTAAGTGGCGTCCCGACACAGAAACCATGCGTTATGTAGAAGAAACCTTAGGCATATCTAAGCGTTATGCCAGTCAACAAGTTCAAGACTTTGTATTTCATCATCAAGGACAAGGTACTTTAGCCAGTAACTGGGCCACTATGTTTATTCGCTGGGTTAACAAACGCAATAAAGAAGACCAAAGCCATCCCGCTGTTTTTCAAGGTGACGCTAAACGTAAACTGGCCATGAGTGTAGAATGGCAGCCAGAAGCGACTACTGTTGAAATACTCAACAAAGCGGGTGTAGACACTACTTTTATACAAGACTGTATTAGCGAGTTTATTTTATACTGGAAAGAAAAAGGCGACGCTCACGATACTTGGAACACTAAGTTTATTGCTTGGGTAAGGCGCCAGTGGGCGCGGTTTAGTGCCAGCGTTGCGCATCCAACCGACCCTGTGCCTATGCAATCAAACTGGCAACCTGACAGCGATGTGTTTGATATACTGGCCATGGCCAGTATTGATAAGGCATTTGCTCAGAGCCTTGTTAAAGAATTTGTTTTATACTGGCGAGATACAAATCAATTGCATACGTCTTGGAATAGCAAATTCCTACAACACACTAAACATATGTGGAGCAAGCGCTTGAAAGGGCAAGGCGGTAATCAAGCGCAACGAGATTACGCTGCCAACACGAGTATTGCAGATCAACTTAACGACACTAGTTGGGCAAAGTAAGTTTTGATAAAATATATACGGAGCAGTGCTTAAATGGATAAGGCAACAAGCCAGCCAGTTCTAAATAAAATTACTCAGCAAATAAAAGCATTACAGACAGGTAATGCAGTTAAAGCTGGCGAAAAAGAACTTGCCCTGAACCCCGACACTATTGAAGCTATTAACGGTGTGTTCTTGCTAATGGCGGCTAATTATGGCAATCAATATAATGCTGCTTACCCCACTACAGACCGCTCTAATATTGCAAAGAGACTGTGGGCCAAGCACCTTAACCATTATCCAAAAAATGTGATCATGGCTGTAGCCGACCAGATTGTTGGTGGCGAAACCTTTTTACCCGCTTTGGCAAAATTTAAAGAGTATTGCGATAAAGCTTATAGTTTATTTGGCTTACCTGAAGCCCGCTCAGCTTATATTGAAGCCTGTCGAGCCCCTAAACCTAAAAGTGGTTTTACTTGGAGCCATCCTGCTATTTATTATGCGGGTAAAGCTACTGACTGGTTTTTCTTAAGCTCTGAAAGCGAACGAATTGTTTTTCCCGTGTTTAAACGTAACTATGAAATTTTATGCGACAGAGTAATTAAAGGTGAAGAGCTAAAAGCACCTATGCTAAAGGCACTTCCTGATGAAGTGAGTATTCCATTAAGTAAAAAAGAAAACCAAAAAAAATTAGCCGCATTGAAAAAAAATCTAGGCTTTAACGACTAAATAGTTATTTTAATAAGCTTAGTCAAAGAATTGAAATACGCTGGCGCACCGCTTCAAACAGACAAACGCCTGCTGCAACCGATACATTAAGTGAGCTGACATCACCAGCCATAGGAACATTAATAAGGTGGTCGCAGCTTTCGCGGGTCAAACGACGCAAGCCCTTTCCTTCAGCTCCCATTGCAATAGCGATTGGGCCTTTTAAGTCAGTTTTGTAAACTGACTCACTGGCTTCGCCCGCAGTACCATAAAGCCAAATACCACGATCTTGAAATTCTTTCATAGTACGGGCAAGGTTTGTTACTTGATAAAAGGGCACCGTTTCTGCTGCGCCGCATGCCACTTTACTTACCGTGGCGTTAATTCCTACCGCTTTATCTTTAGGAGCAATGACAGCATGCACTCCAGCTGCGTCTGCTGTTCGCAAACAAGCACCCAGATTATGGGGGTCGGTGATACTGTCTAAAATTAATAAAAAAGCAGGTTCATTTAACTTATCTAACTGAGCATAAAGTTCGTGCTCGGTTTTAATTTGAACAGGCTTAGCTTTCAGTGCCACTCCTTGATGATTGCCCTCGGCATTTTCATCAAGGAAGTGCTTTTTAACTACCTGAATGTTAATACCCTGCTGTTTGGCTAACTCGAATAAAGTTTGCAAACGCTCGTCGTCACGACCTTGCTGAACAAACATTTCTTTAACACGTTCTGGGCTACGCTTTAAAACGTTGGTAACCGCATGAATGCCGAATACAATCTCGTCACTCATGTTAGCTTCCACTGCCTGTCAAAAGCTTTTGGGCACGTTTTAATTTCTTTTTAAACCAGCTATCGTCATTGCCATTGTTATCTCGACTTCCACTCTGTTGAGTGTCAGCCGTTATTTCTTTTTTCCAGTTTTCTTTTTAACCGCCTTTTTACGGTTATTTAGCTTTTGGCGAGTACTGGGCTTTTTCTTTTTCTTGGCTGGGTTATCACTATTATTGGGACCATTACTGGCTCCATCGCGATTATCGCTACTTTTAGCGCCATCCATTATTTTCTTTTTAGTGGCCCGACTCCGCTCTACGCTGTCAGACCCATTAGATGTGGAACGCTTTCTTGGAGAACGATCGCTTCTTGGCTTTCTTTTAGCTCCTGATCTTGCAGGCTTGCCTGAATGATCGGCCTCTGACAATCCATTTTCAGCTAATTGGAAGTCGATTTTTTTATCATCAAGATCCACACGGCTCACAATCACTTCAACTTCATCACCCATTTTAAAGGTACGACCGGTTCGCTCACCTTTTAAACGCATATGCACTGGATCAAACTGATAGAAGTCTGCCGTTAAGTTAGTAACGTGAATCAAACCTTCTATATATAAATCTTTTAAGGAAACAAATATCCCAAAGTTAGTAACTGTGCTGACCACACCAGTAAATGTATCACCAACATGAGAGCGCATGTACTCGCACTTCAAGAAGTCCATTACGTCACGGGTTGCATCGTCAGCGCGGCGTTCGGTTAACGAACTTTGCTCGCCAAGCTGTAATAACGCAGCTAGGTCGTAAGGATAAATATGTTCTTTTTTCATTGGCAGCGCGCCATCAGTACGAAGCACTGTGTTTAACACCGCTGCATCATTACGTTCGCTGCGGATAACCGATCGAATTGCGCGATGCACCAATAGATCTGGGTAGCGACGAATTGGCGATGTAAAGTGAGTGTAAGCGGGATACGCTAAACCAAAGTGCCCTTCGTTATCTGGCTGATACACGGCTTGGCTCATAGAGCGCAGTAGCATAGTCTGAATAAGCGCTACGTCTGGACGATCTTGAATTTCAAGCATCACGGCTAAATAGTCTTTAGGAGTTGGCTTGTTGCCGCCATTTAATACTATGCCTATTTCATTTAAATACTTTTTAAGATTTTCAAGTTTTTGATCACTTGGTCCTTGGTGTACACGGTACAAAGCAGGGACGTTATGTAACTGAAAAAACTTAGCCGTGGCAACGTTGGCACACAACATACACTCTTCAATAACCTTGTGAGCATCGTTACGATGAACAGGAACAATGTCTTCAATCTTACGTTCAGCATTAAATATGATACGTGTTTCTACCGACTCAAATTCTATCGCACCACGTAGACTTCTTGCTTTGCGCAGCACTTTATACAAGCCATGTAGGTCGTCAAGATGAGGTACCACTTGTTTGTATTCTTCACGTAATTGTTCACGTTCTTCTTGAGCATCTTCGTTTTCGCTGTCTAATATTTTACCCACTAAATTGTAGGTTAGGCGCGCATGACTGTGCATCACACCTTCGTAATAGTTATATCCGGTCAGTTCACCATGTACATCAATTTCCATTTCAGACACCATGCATAAGCGGTCAACATGGGGCATCAATGAACATAGACCATTACTTATTTTTTCTGGCAGCATGGGTACAACGTGCTCTGGAAAATACACACTGTTGCCACGATTTTGTGCTTCAACATCCAATGGCGAATTAACGTCTACGTAATGGCTCACGTCAGCAATGGCCACATATAAAGTATAGCCTTTGGTTTCTGGATTAAACGAGGCATATACTGCGTCATCAAAGTCTCGTGCATCTTCACCATCAATGGTTACTAGAGGAAACTGACGTAAATCCACACGGTGTTCTTTATCAGCTTCTTGTACTTCGGCAGGGATGTTTTTAGCTTGCTCTAATACATCATCGCCAAACACAAATGGAATTTCATGGCTGCGCAGGGCAATGTCAATTTCCATTCCAGGCGCCAAGTGTTCCCCTAGCACTTCTTTGATCTTACCCATGGCCAGCTGACGGGCACCTGGCTGAGTGATAACTTCTACTACTACAAACTCACCATTCTGGGCTTTGCCCATATTGGCGCCTTGCACCATAATCTCTTGGGTAATACGGCGACTGTCAGGCACTACATAGCCACTATCCCCTTGAGTATAAAAACGACCCACCAGCTGATGAGTATTATGTTGAATGACTTCAACGATCACGGCTTCTTGCTTGCCACGATTATCGACACCACTTTCCCGTATTGCCACAATATCCCCATCAAATACTTTACGCATTTGTTTAGGATTTAAATGGTAGTCAGTACCGCCGGTTTCAGGGATTAAAAACCCGTAGCCATCTTTATGGCCTTGAATACGACCGCGAATCAGTTCTATGCGGCTCATTGGCAGGTATTGCTTGCGGCGGTTTTCTATTAACTGCCCATCACGGCACATGGCGATTAGGCGACGGCGTAAGGCTTCGATTTGTTCGTCAGTGCTTAGATTTAGTTCATCTACTAAATCTAGATGCGTTAGCGGCTGATCGCAGCCTTCTAACTGTTCTAGAATCAGCTCGCGGCTGGCAATAGGGTTTTCGTAATTACCCGCTTCGCGTTTAGCAAAAGGGTCTGAAAGTGTTTTATTTGATTTGTTTTTTGTCATAAGCGCGATTATACACAGTGAGAACGAAAGCACGTTATTTTTAGGCCAAATACTGAGATTTTTAGGGTTTAAGGGAGTGCAAAAGGGCAATAGTAGCTGAGTTGGCTAATTATCTAACCTTTTACGCAACTGATGCCCCTGTCTTTGCACTACGTGTTGAATCAAAAGCTCTTGATAATTCTTTTGAATATTATCAAAATCTAAACGTACTATATAAAACTCTTCTTGCGCAGCATTGGTATCTTCATTTTTGGCAACGCCTGCCACATGCGCTTCTGTTCTGATGAGTTCATGGTTTGGCTGTAAATATAAGTTAACCATTAGCTGCTGATTAATTGGTAAGTTTTCGTGCCATGTAAATGCAATGCCACATGCACTTAAATTAGCACCTTTTAATACTGGGGCAGAGCCATCTTTTTCTTCTGTGGAACGCAAAAGATTAATTTTTTGATTCATTAAATCCAATACATAGGCAACTTTTGAGCTCTGACTGCGGAGATCGGCCATGGCATGTCGAATTTGGACTTCCAAGCTCATGTGAAACTCTTGATTTAGATCTTCATTACCACCTTCTTTTTCATCCGCTAGCAATGTAAAACTTAAGGCTACTTCGTCATCTATACGGAAGTATCTGCGGCGCTCTTCTTCTTCTGCCATGCTATGTCGTTTACCTAAAAGTTATTACTCGTATTAAAAAACTTCGTCTGGGTCTAAATCAAAATCTTCTGGCCGTGCATTTAACTGAGCATCGAATGGCGATGCACCATTTTCAGTGTCCATTTCTGCCTCGTCGTCATTATCAATATTCCCTGCACTTTTCACAATAATGATTTCTACTCGACGATTTTTAGCACGATTTTCTGCAGTTTTATTATCAACTAACGGCCTTACACTACCATGGCCCACCACCATAAAGCGTGTCTCATCCATCTCTGGAGCAATAAACAATTGCTCTGCTACAGAAGCGGCTCGAGCAGCACTTAAATCCCAGTTATTGTTGTAACGCCCTCCAGAGCCCAGCAGCGTATTGTCTGTATGACCCTCTACACTTATTCGCCCTGGAACCTCTACTAGCACTTCTCGAATTTTATCCAATACAGGTAAAAACTCATCAGTAACGTAAGCGCTGCCACCTTTGAATGACCCGTTCTCGCGAATACGTATAACTACTTTACTGCCCTGAGTTTCTAGCTCTACCTGACCTTTACTAATTTCCTGGACAAGTTCGCTGGCTATTTCTAGCGCTGTATCTTCAGCTTCTGCTGCTGCTTTTGCTTCAGCTTCAGCTTCAGCGGTAGACGTTGTTGGAACCATAATCTCACGGGTTTGCTTTCCACTCTCACCCTGAGCTTCTTCTTGAGCTGTTACTGCGTCTTGACATAGCACTTCTAACGAACTTTTGGTTACATCTGAAGTTTTTTGCCTAATCTCGTTAATGGGAGTTGGCGATGGAATTGAAGGGCTAAAATGTTTAGCAATCAGACTGGTGCCTTTTGGGGGGTCGTCGGCATTAATGACCGTTTGCACGCCAAAGGCCATACGTAATTCACCGGCAAGACGCTTAAACTTTAAAGCATCCATTTCTGAAAATGACAGCAGTAACACAAAAAAGCACATTAACAGTGACATAAGATCACCGAATGTAGCTAGCCAAGCTGGCAGTCCTTTTGGACAGTCCGGACATTCGTGTTCGTCATCTTCATCTGCCATGGCAGTGCTCCTTATGACTCATATTGAACACCAAGCTATTCGCCTTCGTCGCCGCGTTTAGATTCTGGTAAATAAGTTCGTAAGATTGACTCTATTACCCGTGGGTTTTGACCCGCTTGTATGGCCAATAGCGCATCTAGCACCATAGCTTGCAAGCGCCCCTCTTCATCCATTCTTAAAGAGCATTTATCGCCGATTGGGATCATCAGCATGTTGGCCATCATTGCACCGTATAAAGTTGTTAATAACGCCACCGCCATGGCAGGGCCAATTGATTTTGGGTCATCCATGTTGGCAAGCATAGCCACTAAACCGATCAGTGTTCCAATCATGCCCATGGCTGGACCGGTGTCACCCATTTGATAGAATATAGTAGTGCCTGATTTGTGCCGATCTGCTGCCAGCTTCATGTCCTTACCTAACAGCGACTTTACTACGTCAGGGTCGTGACCATCCACCAGCAACTGAATCCCTTTAGCCAAAAAATCATAGCTCACTTCTTTGCCTTCCAGTGCAAGCAAACCGTTTTTGCGGGCATCACCTGCTAGCTCTACAATTTCATCAATCATTGCATCTGGCTTTGGCAGTTTAAAACTAAACGCTTTTGCGGCAACCTTACCAGCTCCCAAGAACTGGCCTAATTCGTATTTCATTAATACGGCAAACATAGAGCCACCCACTACGATCAGTAATGAGGGGACATTAAGAAACATAGCTGGGTCGCCGCCTAATACCATCGCAAATATTACGATAGCCCAACAACCTATCAAACCGACAATCGTCGCTAAATCCACTCCACTACCTCGAATTCCCTATCAAATTGGTAGCTTAACAGCTTTCCAATTCAGTCAAATCTGTATGCTTTCAACATGTATAATTTTAGTCTAGTCAGAGAATTTCAGTTTGCACGCCCATATGCGTTACAATAATCTATATCACATTTGAAATACTTACCCGCATTAGGATTAAACATGGCAGACCAACCCGCTCCAGTAGACTTTGAACAGTCATTAGCTCAGCTAGAAAGCTTAGTAGAGAAGCTAGAAAATAGTGAGTTCACTCTTGAACAGTCCCTACAGGCATTCGAACACGGTGTGACCCTAACTCGTCAGTGCCAAAAAGCATTGAGCGAAGCCGAGCAAAAAGTTCAGCTTTTAATCGAACAAAACGACCAAAGCCAAGCTCAAAATTTTGCGGGCAGCGAGCCTTTAGAGAGCGATCAGTAATAATGTCGTTTATATCTTTTAGCCAATATTGTATTGAACGTCTTGATCATATGTTGAAGCTGCATGGGGCTCAAAACGCCGATAACACCGCCGACGCCCAGCGTTTACAAAAAGCTATGGATTACAGCATGTTAAATGGTGGGAAACGTGTAAGACCTATGCTTGTGTACGCAGCAGCTAAGGCTTGCAATGGTAATTTCGACCATGCCGATTACGCCGCCTGCGCCGTGGAAATGATACATGCTTATTCGTTAGTCCATGACGATTTACCAGCTATGGATGATGACGATTTACGCCGAGGCAAACCCACCTGCCATATACAATTTGATGAAGCAACAGCCATCTTAGTGGGTGACGCCTTGCAAACTCAGGCGTTTACTATTCTTAGTAAACCCATAGAGGGATTAAGCCCTCAGCAACAGCTTTCCATGATAAATATCTTGGCTAACAACAGTGGATTACATGGTATGGCAGGTGGCCAGAGCTTAGACTTGTCTGCGGTTAACAGAGATGTAGACCTTGCTTACCTAGAAAACATGCATAACCATAAAACCGGAGCATTGATTCTTGCCAGTGTATTGATGGGAGCTCAATGCAATCCTAATACTCAAACAAGCGAGATCCAAGCACTTACTAAATATGCTCAAGCCATCGGCCTAG
This sequence comes from Crocinitomicaceae bacterium, assembly GCA_047628755.1. Taxonomy (GTDB): domain Bacteria; phylum Pseudomonadota; class Gammaproteobacteria; order Pseudomonadales; family Oceanobacteraceae; genus Bermanella. The sequence goes on from JBLHVV010000006.1 coordinate 27,182, forward strand.
CATTTCAGGTACAGGATGATATTTTAGATGTGACCAGCGACACCAAAACATTAGGTAAAGCGCAAGGTGCTGATGCGGCATTAAATAAACCAACCTACACCACGTTAATGGGCTTAGAAGGGGCTAAGAAAAAGGCTAAAGATTTACACGAACAAGCGTTAGAGTCGTTAGATGGCTTAACTGGAAACAATCAACATCTAAAGGATATTGCAGACTATATAATAACCCGTAGCTATTGAGTGCTGCTTTAAAGTGCTTAACTTAGTTAAAAATAATTGAATTAATCTACTCTAAAATAGGTTTAGAGTTACTATTTAGCCCCATGCTAGGTAGAATGACGCTGTTACACAGATACATTTTTTTGTTCACTTTACTGGGTTACAGATGTTCCAGGAAATCCCACAATTTCGCCCTGATACGCCATTATTGGACAGCATTGATGATCCAAGCCAACTGCGTGAGCTAAGCAGCGACCAACTACCCGAACTATCTAACCAATTGCGTGAATACTTACTTTACAGCGTAGGAAGAAGCGGTGGTCACTTTGGTGCTGGCCTAGGCGTAGTAGAATTAACCGTAGCATTGCATTACGTGTACGACACGCCAAAAGACCTTCTGTTATGGGATGTAGGCCATCAGGCATACCCGCATAAAATTCTAACAGGTCGCCGTGAACAACTGCCCACTATTCGATCTAAAGATGGTCTCAGCCCATTCCCTAAACGCAAAGAAAGCGAATTTGATACTTTTGGCGTGGGTCACTCGTCTACCTCTATAAGTGCCGCATTAGGGATGGCGATTGCCGCTGAAAAACAAAATAGCGGCAAAAAAGTTGTGGCTATTATTGGTGATGGTGCCATGACCGCTGGGCAAGCATTTGAAGCCTTAAACCATGCAGGCCATGCCGAAACTGATATGTTAGTTATTTTAAATGATAACGACATGGCCATCAGCGAAAACGTAGGCGGCCTGAATAAATATTTTTCTAAAATTCTGAGCTCTAAAACCTATACATCCATGCGTGAAGGTTCTAGAAAAGTTTTAAGTACTATTCCCTATGCATGGGAATTTGCCAGTAAAACTGAAGAACACTTAAAAGGCCTTTTTACTCCAGGCATGTTATTTGAAGAACTTGGATTCAATTATATTGGGCCAGTAGATGGCCATGATGTTGAATCTTTAGCTCACTCGTTAAAAAATATTCGCGACCTTAAGGGCCCACAATTTCTCCATGTGGTAACTAAAAAAGGCAAAGGCTTTGGCCCCGCCGAAAAAGAACAAATTAAATACCACGCATTAAGCCCTATGAAAGATCCTGTAGCTGAAGAAATAAATCCAGCACCAGCGCCTAAAAAACTGAAAACATTCAGTAATGTTTTTGGCCAATGGGTTTGCGATAAAGCCGCATTAGACTCAAAACTGCTGGCCATTACTCCAGCTATGCGTGAGGGCAGTGATTTAATAAAATTCTCAGAGAAATTTCCTGACCGTTACTTTGACGTAGCAATTGCAGAGCAGCATGCCGTCACCCTAGCGGCAGGCATGGCATGCCAAGGTTCGAAGCCAGTTGTAGCTATATATAGTACGTTTTTGCAGCGCGCTTATGATCAATTGGTGCACGACGTAGCTGTGCAAAATCTAGATGTGACTTTTGCTATTGATCGTGCCGGTGTAGTAGGAGCAGATGGCCCTACGCATGCTGGTGCTTACGATATTAGCTTTATGCGCTGTGTTCCTAACATGGTAATTGCGGTACCAAGCGATGAAAACGAATGTCGCCTGCTATTAAATACTGCTTACGAATTCAATGGTCCAGCAGCTGTTCGCTATCCAAGGGGGTCAGCTAATGGCACGCCAGTTACTTGTCTAAATGATACTACTGAGATTGGTAAAGGCCGAATTATTCAGCGAGGTGAAGGCATTGCTGTTTTATGTTTTGGACCACTTTTGCATTTAGCGAAAGAAGCCCTAGACCAACTTAGTATAGAGTCTAATTTACACTTAACTTTAGTTGATATGCGCTTTGTAAAACCCTTAGATCAGGGCTTAATTAGAGAGTTGGAAAAAAATCACCAACGCATTATCACTATTGAAGACAATGCAATTATGGGTGGTGCCGGCTCGGCTGTATTGGAATATATTGCATTGCAGTCATTAAACCTACAAACCACTATTATGGGAATTCCTGATGCTTACATTGATCATGCTTCGCAATCAGAGCAATGGGCAGAAATGGGCATTGATTGTGCTGGTGTTAAACAGAAAATCCTTTCTTTACTTGTCTGATCAACTGGCTAGTTATTTCTAGTCAATATCGTATTTAAATAATAACATCCTACTAAACTGATTTTTATGTGCTTAAATTACTATTAATAATATATCTTGATAGGGTTACGCATGTTTGGATTCTCAGGGAAGAAAAACGACAGCAATAAAGAAGCTGAATTAACGACTGCATTGAATAATAGCAACCAACTGATATCGGCTATATCAAACCAAATGGCCATGATTCAATTTACCCCTGAAGGTGATATCCTAGAAGCGAACGATATTTTTTTAAGTGTCGTAGGCTATCGATTAAATGAGATTGTAGGCAAACATCATAGTATGTTTTGTAATATTGAGACTAAGCAATCTGAGCAGTACAATTCATTTTGGCGTGACTTAAGGTCAGGGAAAGCCATTAAAGATCAATTTCTTAGAGTCACAAAATCTAACAAAGAAATCTGGTTAGAAGCCAGCTATTGCCCTGTACTGGATGAAAATGGCCAAGTATTGAAAGTCATAAAAATTGCCTCAGACATTACCCAATTCGTTATTACAACTCATGATATTAAAAGTCAGCAAGAAGCGCTGTCCCGCTCGCAAGCCATTATTGAGTTTGAACTAAATGGTAATGTAATTACGGCTAATGAAAACTTCTTACAAACTACTGGCTATGAGCTGGATGATATTATTGGTAAACACCATAGTATGTTTTGCCCAGAGGAAATCACTAAAAGTAGTGAATATAAAAACCACTGGTCTGACTTACGTAATGGTAAGTTTGTGACTGGCAAAGTTAAGCGAGTATCAAGTGACGGCCGTGAGCTTTGGCTAGAGGCCAGTTACAATCCAATACTTAGCCCACTGGGCAAGCAATATAAGGTGGTTAAGTTTGCTACTAATATTACAGACACAGTCATGAAAGCGAGAGAAACTGAAAGGATTTCACTAGAAGCGTCTAAAGAAACTGAAAATACAGCACAAGCTGGTTTGGCCGTAGGCGAAGAAGCAATTAATGTAATGAAAGAAGTTGTCACTGGTTTAGAAACATCATCTGAAAGTATTCGTTCATTGAACGAACAGTCAGATCGTATTACCAATATTGTTAGCACTATAAGTGCCATTGCTGATCAAACCAATCTACTGGCATTAAATGCAGCCATAGAAGCCGCCCGGGCAGGTGAGCAAGGTAGGGGCTTTGCCGTTGTAGCTGATGAAGTAAGGCAACTGGCCGCTAGAACAAGTAATTCCACCTCAGAAATAGACGAAGTGGTAAAACGTAACCAACAAATGGCTGTGACTGCAATGTCCTCCATCGAGAATGTAATGACTTTATCGCTTAAGGGTGAGGGACTAATTCAAGAAACGGGACGCACTGTTCAAAAGATAAATGAAAGTACTACCAACTTAATCAATGCGCTAAATAATTAGCCAAGTTTATGGCTAAAAACATCATTTATCGGTTAAGGTGAGCACGCCATTTTTTTCGTTTAAGCCAAATTGATTTAGAAAGCTCATTCCCAGCAGAGGAATATCTGGAAAACTGCCCTCGATAACACTTAAGGGCACATTGTATTTTTTTATCGTTCCAATTTGAATATGATCAGCACGTAAAAAATAACTAGTGACTATACCACTAGCTGTTGAACTTCTCCCCTTCTGCCCTTTCGCATAATTAATACCTAAATACTTCGCCAAATCGGAACTAATGGCCACTGTTGTGGCCCCTGTATCAACCAGTGTATTGACCGTTCGGCCATTGATTTTTACTTGGGTAAAGTAATGTCCATTATCAGCTCGATGCAAGCGCACCGATTCGATTTTAGGTGCGGTATAGCGACTGGCAATACTTGATCCCAATTTTAGCTTTAACTTTTTACCGTTGTATTCAATTTTAGCATGATGACTATCCGACTCGATAAGCCTAACCCCTTGCTTAGTCTCACCTTTACGAATAACAACGCGCTGACCATCCACTTCTATAATGGCCATATTTGGCATTAGCCCAACGGCTTGAACACCTGCAAACACCCTCACATTGACTGTGAATAATAACGTGGTTAGCATAACCAATTTTAATAATCTCACGTATACTACCTATAATATTGTTGTTTCATGGGTCTTCAGATGATTTGGATCATTGTTTTTATTGTGGTTATTGCATGTATTTTTTTACCCCAAATGTGGACTAAAAGAATACTAAAAAAATACAGCTCAGCCAGACCAGATTTTCCTGGCACAGGGGGAGAGCTGGCCATGCATTTAATTAAGCAATTTGACCTAGATGTAAAATTGGAAACCACAGAACAAGGCGATCATTATGACCCCATATCTAAAACTGTTAGGCTTTCTTCTGATAACTTTAATACTAAATCATTAACTGCAGTGGCGACAGCCGCACATGAAGTTGGACATGCGATTCAACATAAAGACCGTATGGCGTTACTGATGCTTAGAGCCCCTTTGGCCAAGATGGCTTTTTATGTTGAAAAACTGGCGCAACTTGCATTAATTTCGACGCCCATATTCTTAGGCTTTTTACCTGGTGCAGCAAAAATATCAATAGCAGTTGCAGTTATTGGCATGCTAGCCAGTACACTGGTCCATTTTGTCACCTTACCAGTAGAGTTTAATGCTAGTTTTTCTAAAGCTCTGCCTATTTTAAAGAATGGTGAATACCTTAGTAAAAAAGATTATCAAGCATCTCGAAAAATATTACTGGCTTGCGCCCTTACCTATGTTTCTGCCGCGTTAGCCAGCCTACTTAATATTTGGAAATGGTTAAGGTTTATAAAACGTTAGGAGTGTTGACCCAAGGATGCAGGAATTATTATATCGAAGTTTAATCCATTATTATTATACGCATGAACTGTCCCATGAAGTAATTGCACTATAATATTCTGGACTTGATATAAACCTAAGCCTAACTTTTGATCGGTGCCTCTACCTGTGGTAAAAAATGGATTTAATATAAGGGGTAAATCTTTATCACTTACGCCAATACCTTTATCATAAAAATGTATGAATAAAGCTTTATCACTTAGCTCAAAATCTATGAATACACCCATATCATTTTCGCCATATTGAAAACTATTATCAAGTAACTCGTCTAAAACCCAGAGTATCCCTTCTAAAAATGTATTAATTACTCTTGTAGATTCATCTTTAATTTTAATGTTAATAGGCATCGATATTATACTTGAGTTATATTTTAATTTTTCCTCTATAAGCTCTAAATTTAGTGGCTCAATGTCAAAACTCATCTGTTCTATCGATACTCGTTTAAAGCTTTTTATTATGTTAATCATTCTCAGTAAGCTTCTTTCTGAAATTTTTAGAGCCTCATCGCTGGCTGACAACTTTTCCAATAAATATGATTTTGTTAACTCATTATTTTCAACCGCATTTTGTAATTGAGAAAATAACTCTCTTGCAAAATCACTGCTTGTTCTCATAACTCCTAACGGGGTATTTATTTCATGGGACACACCCACAACTAATTGCTGTAATGCTTGAATTTTACTTTTTTCAGCAATATATTTTACTTCTTGTGCCTCAACACGATCAGATATATCAACCAATGCACCTTCATATCGAGTTTCAGAATCAATATTCACTTTATAAATATTAGCTGAAAACCATTTCCCATTGTTGCCCTTTATTTCTTTTGTAATTTTAAATTTTTCTTGTGTAAGACCATATTTAAAAACTATCGATATATCACGCTCAAAATAAAACTGAATATTAGGAGATTTTTTACCACCTAACAACTCATAAAAGGAACTGTTAGCACTTTTTATATTACCCTTTTCATCTAGTACGAAATTACCTGTCATAGCACTTTCATAAAGCCGTTTATATTGCTCAATACTTTTTATAGAATTCTCGCGATGCAGTATGGATTCCTTTTCAGCAATATTTTTACGCTCCTGTAAGAATCGAATACGAACTCCTAAAGCTACTGCAAACAATAAAACTTCAAATATGCGAGCGATAGGATAACTATAAGTCATTAAGGTTTGATCAGAGTAATAACCAAGTGACTCAAATGTAGAAAGACCAAATGCTATGGCACTCATCATTGTTGCTATGGCGAATACACCAGCGTAACGGTAACCAGATAAAGTTAAAACTATTGAAGATGTCAACATTGAAAACAATACTAATGTTGCATATAAACTTACTAAAGGAACAAACACCTGATAGCTTAAGATGGGCATACACAAACCAACAACGCCACCCAAAAATGCTAGCGATAAAAAATAAAATCGTACTCTTATACTGGCTTTATTAACATTTAGAAACGTATAACTGAATATTAAAAACGCAATACTGCTTAACCAAAAACTAACGGGGATAGACCATTGATTAAGAATTGGTAAATTTCCCCACAAAAACTGGAATCCTGTGCCATCAACAGAGACACGTGAAAATAAACTTGCCAAGACATAAAAAACATAATAAAAATAAGAACGTATTCCCGTGATAAAAAACAAAACTAAATTAAAAACACTCATTACAGCTAATACACCATAATAAATCCCTTGAAATGTTAATAGCTCTGCCGTACTAGATTCAAAACTCTGACTCTGATGTATTTCTAATGGTATTCGGTAACTTCCTTGTGTTTTGATTTTTATATAGAGATCTATTTCCTCTCCTTTTTCCAAGAAACGATGAGATACGTTTTCAGGCATGTGAACTTGACGAGCTGAAAAAGGAATTGCATCGCCTGATTCATATGTGTCTATAACATGTCCGTTTTTTAACCAGTAAAAAGTAACATAATCTAAAGGGGCATATCTTAACCACACATACCACAAAGCAGAGTGCTCTACGGCAAAGGGTATATGAACCCAATAAGTACTATTTGAATAACCAAAACTAGAGCGAGAGGACGAATTAGATGAGAGCGACCATCTGTTGCGCTCGTATTTTAAAATATCGTTGATAGTGTGAGTATTAGAAGAATCTTCAAAATAAAGCATTCCTTGGCTTAATATATATCTATTTTGATCTTCAAGAGAAACACGAAGATCACCATGACTTAGCAAAGTCATAGCCAATAATATTACCCCAAGAAAAAGCCGATCTTTCATAATCACCTCTACAGCATCAAGCATAGCAGCGAATTCTTACATGTCATTAAATCAGGTCATGAAGCCTATGATTAGATGAAGGCATAACATTGCCATAAGACCTGCCAGCACATCGTCAATCATAATGCCAAAGCCACCATGTACATGCTCATCAAGCCACTTTATAGGCCAAGGCTTCAAAATATCGAAAAAGCGAAACAGTGCGAAGCCAATTAATAGCCAAACAAAGTCTTTAGGAACCATTAACATGGTAATCCACATGCCAACCCATTCGTCTATCACAATACCGCCGTGATCATGTACGCCTAAGTCTTGTGAAGTTTTTTCTGCAGCTAGCACGCCAATCACAAACATAACCACAATGACTGTTGATAACCAGAGCGTGGATAAGTCAGCTAGCAGCCACCAATAAATCGGTAATGCAGCAATTGTCCCTACTGTACCAGGGGCCTTAGGGCTTAAACCGCTGCCTAAACCAAATGCCAGCATATGAACTGGATTGGTTAGCGATGGCTTTACTAAGCGTGTAGCGTCGTTTTCTTTGGGTGCATTTGATTTCGAATTTGAACCAGGTGATGTCATCTTTTGCCCTGAGTGTTAAGAGATATGAATAGCCATATAAAGTGCATACCCAGCATTATACTCAGACCATTATAAATGTCGTTATTAAGTGCCGCCACACACACATGAGTTTGTGTATAATTGTATTATGAAAAAATTACTTGTTATTGGCTATGTATGGCCTGAACCTAACTCTAGCGCTGCTGGGAGTCGCATGTTGCAACTAATCCAAAGTTTTCAAATGGATGGTTATGTGGTTACTTTCTCCAGCCCGGCTAAAGCCAGCGAGCACGCTATAGACTTTGAAGCAGCCAACATAGAACCGGTTACCATAGAGCTTAACAGCACTCGATTTGATGACTTTATTATTAATCTTTCGCCAAATGTTGTGCTATTTGATCGGTTTATGATGGAAGAACAGTTTGCATGGCGAGTGGAAAAATACTGCCCCCTAGCTATTAGGGTTTTAGACACTGAAGATCTACATTGCCTACGATTTGCAAGACAGACATTGGCAAAAGGCAATTCAAATGTAATTCAAAAAGTACCCAAAGAATCTCTATTTAGTGAATACGCTAAACGAGAGGTAGCGGCTATATTACGCTGTGACTTAAATATAATGATCAGCGAATATGAAATAGATTTACTAATCAGCACCTTTAATGTGCCTAGCCATATTCTTGCGTATGTACCTTTCATGCTCGACATTCCCTCAGGTAATATAACTGCACTTGGCTTATCTGAACGAGAACATTTTGTATCGATTGGTAATTTCAGACACGAACCAAATTGGGATGCTGTACTGATTTTAAAGCAGCATATTTGGCCGCTGATTCGTAAAGAATTACCTAAAGCACAACTGCATATTTATGGCGCCTACCCACCTAAAAAAGCTACACAACTGCACAATGAAAAACAAGGATTCTTAGTAAAGGGGTGGTGTGAAAATGCGTTTGAAGTTTTACGACAGGGTCGGGTTTTATTAGCGCCGTTAAGATTTGGCGCTGGACTAAAAGGCAAGATGTTAGACGCTGCGCAATGCGGACTACCGGCTGTGACTACCAGCATCGGGGCTGAGGGTTTGTATGCTGACAAAAAGAATTTGGGCACTTTAGAAACTTGCTTAGCCATTGATGATCTCACTAAATTTGCACAACATGCTATTAACCTTTATGAAAATGAAGAGCTTTGGCACAGGCTTCAAGCAAATGGTCCAGCATGGCTTAGACAAAGATTTTCAAAAAAAAACCATGAAGCCGAGTTTCTAGTTACACTTAATAACGTTATTAATAAGCTAGATGATCATAGGTTAAATAATTTTACGGGCAGTATGCTACTTCATCATTCAATGAAATCTACTCAGTATATGGCGCAGTGGATAGAAGCAAAAAATAATTAAAGGTCTAGGTGCATAGAGACTCTATACTAATTCACCATTGATGGTCAGAAGTGTTTAGATACACCATTGGCGAATATAAAGGTATTCAGTACCTTAAATATGCCCCACTTTTACCAGAATAATCGTTTCATCAGTAACAAATGGAAAATGCTCACTTAAATGTGGGCTGCGAATCCAAGTACCCCTTGGATAAGTGCCGTGCTCGTCTTTAAACTCACCCTTTAATACAAGTATTTCTTCGCCACCGTGGTGCCGGTGAGGAGTAAAGTGTTCCCCTGCTGGCCAATTTACTAAAGCTACGCTTTCATTTTCAAACTGGTGCAATGGCTTAACTCGAAGCTCACCCTGCCCTTTTAACCAGGGCTGAAGCTGTGTATTGATTGCTAATTGGGTAAGGTCGTTGTCATTAAACTGATTCAACTTAACAAATAAGGTGCAACCACCTTTACTAAACGGTGCATGACTGGAACCTGGTGGGTTACGTAAGTAACTACCCGCAGGATAGTCGCCATTTTCGTCACTAAATATACCTTCTAGAACGTATATTTCTTCGCCTTTAGGGTGTCTATGACTTGGGAATTTACTGCCTGCAGCGTATTTTACTATAGAGCTAACGTGACCACTCTCAGCTGCTTCACGTTCTAAGGGAATGCGCTGTACACCAACGGCAGGGGAGTCTTGCCATGCTTGCTTTTGGCTTTCTATCACAACTATTTTTGAAAAGTCTAAATTGAAATTTTCTATCATGAGGATTATTACAATGACGGCTTAATATGAACCTATTATGACAGATTATTTAAATACCATAAGAGCAGCTTGTGGAATTCAATGTACAGCTTTTAGGACTAATGCAGAGCATTTAATATTTAGAATTGAATACACGGCAAAAAACCCATTATGTATAGGCACGTTAAAGTATTGATTAATCTTGTGTAAATCAGATCAGATTACATTACAGATTCTAAACATACAGATAAAATCTTTTGATGGCATCATACCTTTATGAACTGCGAATGTGGGTTCTTCTATGCCTCTAAAGCGCGATTTGGTAAAATCGATCCCTTTAAAATTATATAAGAAATTTAAATTTTTAGCGGTAAATTCCAACATCCAGCGCAACACCTTAGACTCTGTGGCTACAGGTGGGTAATCCAAAGCAAGAGGGGATAATCCCAAAAATACATAAGGAATGCCTTCTTCCTTAAACTGTTCAAATGCTTTAGCCATTAGTAGATAAAAAATACCCGAACGAAAGCTTTCAGATGCTCGGCTAATATTAGGTACATAGCCAATCACATCGCCATTTTCATATATAGGATCGAAGAAAATAAACCCTATCATTTCATCGCCTTTATAAGCAAAAAATCGTCGGGTGCCTTCTTTATATTCCATCTCCATTGGACGAATTAAAAATATAATTTCACGACCCTTGCAGTTACGTGTTTCTAGCCATTCATTAGACAAGTTGCGATACGTCATGTCGCCATAGCTTTCTTTCACTATTATACCGTCTTTGACTGCGTGATTAATTGCAGTACGAATAACTTGCTTCTTTTTACCTGCAGTTGACCAAGTCATTAAATCTATAGTGGTTTCTTTACCGAATTGAGTGGTATAAAAACCACTAATCTTATGAATTAAGTCAGCTACTGCCTTAGTCACTTGAATAAAGGCAGGCTTAGGGTATATAGCAAAAAAGGCTGTCAATAAAACCCTACGATCTTCAATAGCGCACACTGGATCACCTAAGCAAACTACACTGCCCCATTGCTTGCGATAGGCAATATAACCAATATTTTCTAAATCGAAATAACGCATTTTTTCTTGAAGCGCTGAAAACGCCATGGAATGACGGCCAAACTTTTTCAAATATTCAACACGTTCTGAAAAAGTAAATATTCCACCACCATAATATTCATCTGAATGTATATGAGTATTAGTATTAGTACTTATATTCATTTCTGCTTTGTTCATGTAACAAGACCTCCGTATTTATATTTTAAGTAGCGAGTGTCTGGTTACGCAGCTTCTTTTTGAAGCTGAGATTTAGCAATCTGTTTTCTAGATGCTTTGATAGACCAAAGTGATGGAATCATTAACACGCTATAAGATTGAGTTTTTTCTACAGAAAAACCAATGGCTTCGATGTATTTAGGATAGTTATAAATTTTATGAAAAGCATTTTTTGCAAATAGCGTAAAAATACCTACGGCAACATACCAATAAGAATTTTGAAACACTTTAGTAAAAATATTCCCTGTAGGATAATGGAAATCACCTACTACAAAATGGCCGTCAGCATTTACTAATGTTGTTAAATGTTTCATCACAGTAATCATGAATTCTTCTGGAAAAACATTTAAGAAAAAGTTAGCCACTACTTGATCATATTCTGATATTTCATCAAACTCTAAAATATCACTGTGGACCAATCGAATTGGATGTTTGAAATTTAGACCTTTAATATTTTTTTCGACATTTTTTAGCATGGTTGCAGAAATATCTACTACCGTTACTTGCGCACCGCGTTCAGCTGCATCTACTGCGTCTCGACCGTGGCCAACACCTGCAAATAGAATTTTATGTCCTTCTTGCAAGTCCCTATTCATAGCTGTTTTTGCTTTATGAATTTGGTTACCGCTATAAATTGCACTTAGAAAATCGTAAAATGGACCAATTATCTTATACTTGTCTGCCATATTCTGGCTCCCGCTGTTTTTATTATTCGGGTGAATTCTTTATATTTGCCAACCCATATTGATTAGGTTTTATTATTATTTTTAAGCAAATTTAATAGAGCAAGAACCCTAGCACGGTGTTTTAACCCTCCCAAGAGTTTTGTTACCGTTTGTAAAGATATTAAAGGTTCGGGCGTACCACCTTTATTTTCCTTATAATAATCAATGACTTGAAATTGTCCGACAGTCTCACAGTTGTGCCTTATACATGTGATATTTGACCACTGCCATGCTAATTATAATGACACATAGTCTACTTGCGTCATGCACTCATACAGATCAGCTCTATTGCCTGAGTCCATTTCTAGCTATCTTATCGCACAAAAAAGAGCCACAAAGCTTACTCCTTAATAATTCAGTTGCATAAACCAGAAATAATTAAAAAAAGAGTTCTTGTAGTACTTAATGCCTGTGAATAAATTTGATACTCTCAAGATAATTAAAATAACTAAAGACCATCAAGGATCACCATGGAAGATATTGTTAATAGTATTAACAGCGTCATTTGGAGCCCTGCTCTCATATACTTATGTTTAGCCGCAGGACTTTTCTACTCCGTTGTCACTCGATTTGCACAAGTCAGACACATTAAAGAAATGTGGCGATTGCTATTTAAGCCCAACACTTCTGGCAAAGGTATTTCTTCATTTCAAGCACTGGCCATTTCATTATCTGGCCGCGTTGGTACTGGTAATATTGCAGGGGTTGCAGCTGCTATTGGGTTTGGTGGACCTGGTGCCGTGTTTTGGATGTGGGTAGTTGCATTTTTGGGTGCTGCAACCGCATATACCGAATCCACACTGGCTCAAATTTACAAAGAAGAAGACGGAGATGAATTTCGTGGAGGTCCAGCTTATTATTTTGAAAAGTGCTTAGGCCAAAAATGGTATGCCGTATTATTTGCACTTGCCACTATTCTTGCTTGCGGGGTTTTATTACCTGGCATTCAATCTAATAGTATTGGCAACGCTATGGCTACAGCATTTGGCAGCGGAGAAATGGTAAACACAGGCTTAGGCGTAATTGAGTCAACCAAAATTATAACTGGTGCAATGATTTGTATTGCTCTGGCATTTATTATATTTGGTGGTGTAAAGCGCATTGCTAAATTTACCCAGGTAGTTGTTCCCTTCATGGCACTGGCTTACATAATAATTGCGTTTGTAATTATTCTATTAAATATTGAAGAGGTTCCAGGTATTTTTACCATGATTCTTGCGGATGCTTTCACTCCAATGGCCGGTATGGGCGCAGCAATTGGTTGGGGAGTTAAGCGTGGCGTTTATTCTAACGAAGCAGGTCAAGGTACTGGGCCACATGCAGCCGCAGCATCTAATGTTGAACATCCTGCTCAGCAAGGCTTAGTTCAATCGTTTTCAATTTACATTGACACCTTATTTATATGTACAGCAACAGCGTTAATGATTTTAATCACTGGCGCTTATAACGTTCATGGTGCAGGGGAAGGGGTATTTTTAGTTCAAAATATTGGTGCCAACATTGCGGCAAATAGTCCGATATTTACTCAAATGGCAATCGAAACAACCTTACCAGGTGTGGGTAAACCGTTTATTGCTTTTGCATTACTTTTCTTTTCGTTTACAACTATTTTGGCTTATTATTATATAGCTGAGACGAATGTGACTTACTTACGTAAAACTGTCAAATTACCTGGTGCTGTATTTGCTCTAAAAGTATTTCTATTAAGTTCTGTTTTTTACGGCGCAGTTAAAACTGCAAATCTAGCTTGGGGCTTAGGTGACATTGGTGTCGGACTAATGGCTTGGTTAAATATTGTGGGCATAGTGTTGATTTTCTTTATGGGTAAACCTGCTATAAAAGCACTAAAGGATTATGAACAACAAAAAGCTAATGGGGTAACTAAATATACATTTGATCCGAAAAAACTAGGTATCAAAAATGCTACTTACTGGGAAAATAAAAAGGATTAGATATTGTATTAAGCATAAAAAAAGGGCTAACATCGTTAGCCCTTTTTTAGATCTGCTATTTAATTATTCAATATTATTTCAGAAATAATTGATAGGCTGGGTTTTCAGTTTCATCCCAAAATGGGTAAGCCACGTCTTCTAAATAATTTTTCAACTCTTTTTTGTCTTTAGCAGGCACTTGCATTGCCACCAAAACTCGACCATTGGCAGCGCCGTGATTGCGGTAATGAAACATTGAAATGTTCCAACGCTTGCCTAGCTTTTTCAAGAAAGCAGACAATGCACCTGGACGCTCTGGAAATTCAAAGCGATACACAATTTCATCTAATACCGATTCTGAAGTATGCCCACCGACCATATGACGAATATGATATTTCGAAACATCGTTCTCGCTTAGATCCACAACCCCATAGCCTTTTGATTCAAGTTCAGACAATAACGCTGGCTTGCCGCCGTCGGCTACCTTTACACCCACATATATTTGAGCTTGTTCTTTTTTACTAAATCGATAGTTAAACTCGGTAATCGATCGACGACCTAATACATTGCAAAACGCTTGGAAACTTCCTGGTTTTTCAGGAATGGTAACCGCCATTAATACTTCGCGCCCTTCGCCTACTTCGGCCATTTCGCTTACATAACGCAAACGATCAAAGTTCATGTTGGCACCGGACGCTATTGCCATTAGTGTTTTGTCTTTAACACCTGTGCGTTCTACATATTTTTTCAATCCAGCAATACCCAAAGCTCCTGCAGGCTCAGCAATGCTTCTGGTATCGTCAAAAATATCTTTTATAGCGGCGCACAGTTCATCAGGAGTAACTGTAATAACTTCATCTATATGGTCTTTGCAAATCTGCCAGGTGTACTTGCCTATTTGAGCCACTGCAACGCCATCGGCAAATATACCCACACTGGGCAAGGTGACCCTACGACCCGCTTTCATGGCCGCAGCCAAGCAAGCACTTTCGGTACTTTCTACCCCAATCACTTTAATACTAGGACGCAAGTATTTAACGTAAGCGGCTATACCCGCAGCAATACCGCCGCCGCCTACTGGAACAAAAATCGCGTGTATCTCACCAGTATGCTGACGCAGCATTTCCATACCAATAGTGCCTTGCCCTGCAATCACATCTGGGTCGTCATAAGGGGGGATATAAGTGAAGCCTTTTTCTTCTACCAGTTTTTGACTATGGGCAAATGCTTCATCGAAGGTATCGCCATAAAGCACAACTTTTGCACCTCGAGCCTTGGCCGACGCCACCTTTATTTCGGGCGTAGTAATAGGCATTACAATAGTGGCTTTAATATTTAGTTTTTGTGCGGCAAGGGCAACACCCTGAGCATGGTTACCCGCACTGGCAGTGACGATGCCTTTGGCTAGCTGCTCAGGGGTTTTTTTAGAAATGCAGTTGTATGCGCCACGACACTTAAAGCTATAAACAGGCTGTAGGTCTTCACGTTTAATTAAAATATTATTGTTCAAACGTTCAGATAAGAATGCAGCATGCGACAGTGGGGTTTCTATCGACACATCGTATACGTTAGCTTCTAGAATACGCTTGATGTAGTTCTCGGCCATTTAGCAGGTACCTGACGTTAGGTTCTTGAGGTTATTAGTTATTATAACCACTTATTGAAGGTTTTTCTTGGGTGGATGCTAGCTGGTTCGCTATAATTAGCTAAATAACTCTTAACTTGAAAAGATCGCCATGACTCAAGACGAATTAAAGCAGGCCGTTGGCCAAGCGGCCGTAGACTATATAAAGCCTCATTTAGAAGATGACAGTATTATTGGTGTGGGTACTGGCTCCACTGCTAACTGCTTTATTGATGCTTTAGCCAAAATCAAAGACATGTTTGATGGTGCGGTTGCCAGTTCTGATGCTACTGCTGATCGTCTGAAGGCTCATGGTATTCCTGTTTACGATCTAAACAGCTCTGGTACATTAGAGTTTTATATAGATGGAACTGATGAAACTAATGACCATCTTCAGCTGATAAAAGGTGGCGGTGCTGCTTTGACCCGTGAAAAAATTGTGGCGGCTTGTGCTAAGAAATTTGTTTGCATTGCAGACGACAGCAAATGGGTAACCATATTAGGGACCTTCCCACTGCCAGTAGAAGTTATTCCAATGGCTCGTTCGTATGTGGCTCGTCAAATTGTAGCTTTGGGCGGTGATCCCGTTTATCGCCAAGGTGTCGTAACCGACAACGGTAATGTTATTTTAGACGTTCATAACCTGAATATTCAAAGTGCTACAGCTTTAGAAGAACGCTTGAATGCTATTGTAGGTGTGGTCACCAACGGCTTATTTGCATGTCGACCTGCCGACGTACTGTTAATGGGTACTAGCAAAGGTGTTGAAATCATTACGCCTGTTTAGTTGTTTCAATCACGATAGATACTGCAAAAAAAACGCGATTAAACCAACCTTAATCGCGTTTTTTCGGCTAATATTTCTATTAATCCTGTTTAGTTTTCGACGCGAATTGAATTTCTGCGATAGACATCTCCTTAATTTTTACAATTTTATTTAATTATTATGCCGCTTCTAATGCTGGGTTTAATGCCTGTTCTCGTAATTGTCCAGCTAGAGCAGTGGGTAACTGCAAAGTAATTTCTAAGCGCTTTAAGTGTTCCCATTCTGCTTCATTTGCCATATCTACAGCAAAACATGAAATAAGATACAGCTCTGTTTTTTGTTCAATGCCATAAGCCGATTCTGCCAGCTCTTCTACGGTCACTGGATAGCGCAATAAATCCATCATCATTGACTTATATTCATCCGCTGAGTCCATATTATCTACGGCTGAAAATATTCTGTCTTGCTCAGCGATGTTTATGTGGCCATCGGCTTTTGCCGCAGCGATCATCGCCTTGATTAATACCAACTGAAAATCGGTATTATTGCTAACCTGCGCTTCAAATGTTGCTGAACTAGATGACGATATATCGGTATTATATTGCGCAGACTTAAGCGACTTTTCAGTAGAAGCTTGAGTTCTAGATCCATGCCAATTTTTAACAGCCTTAAATGCAAGGCCACCCAATAACGCAGCACCGCCTATTTTAGCGGCCGAACCTGCAAAATTTCGAGCTTTTTTATTGCCAATCAATAGTGCCGCAACGCCACCAATAACAGCACCCTTACCAAATCCAACTCCAGACCCTAAGCCTAAGCTGTTTGACAACTTACCTGTCATACCTCTTATGCCACTTTCTTGATCTGTAGATTTTTTATAAATTTTTTCAGTATTACCACCGATAAATTCATTTAATAAATTTTGTAAATTCATGTTTTTATCCGCCCATATTAAATTAACATTATTGTATTGTTGTTAGTTAAAATTTCTCTAGTCAGCTCTTGTTCTTTTTTTACTCTTGATTCATAAAGCCCATTAGATGCAATAGACTCGTGAACAAATTAAATATTGATACAAATAAAGTCACTGTAGCCATCACATAATTAGTCTGACCTCCATTAACAATATTGCTCGTTTCGTATAAAATAAGTCCTGACATTAGCAGTACAAACATAGATGACACCACAAGCGACAAGCTTTGCATCTCGAAGAAATACGCCCCTAGTCCAGCTAGAAATGCCACTAAAATTCCCACGGCTAAAAAACCTCCCATAAAGCTAAAATCTTTTTTAGTGGTCAGCACATAAGCCGACAAACTTAGAAAGATAATGCCCGTCATTCCCATTGCGTTCATTACAAGGCTGCTGCCGTTAGGAAGACTTAAGTAAGCATTAAGCATTGGCCCCAAGGTTAATCCCATAAAACCCGTTAGTGCAAAAACTAAAACGATTCCTAGTCCGCTGTCTTTAAATTTATTAACCGCAAATAATAATCCAAAAAAGCCAACCAACGTTATTATGAGTCCTGGGTGCGGTAGATTGTAAACCATAGACACCCCTGCTGTGACACCACTAAATAACAGTGTCATAGACAGCAATAGATATGTATTTTTAATCAGTTTCGCTTTTGCCTGCTGCGTTACAGCAGTGGACTCAGCATTATAATTGACAGTTTCAATATTCATTATGAAGCTCCGTATGCCATTTCATACTCGTCAAAATCTTCTTTTAAATAGCGGTCACGCTGAGTGGCTCTAGCGGCCTTAATAGTCTTGATCGCATTTTTAAAGCGCTTGGCTTTGTGTTTTAAACGAGTCACTCTTTTTGATACTGTACGACTAGCGCGCCCTGCGGCTCGGTCTATAGCCGAATATAAGTGCGATTGAACATCATCAACCACCACATCTGTTTGTCCGTTAATTTTCAACAAAATCTTGCAACTTTTATCTTCACCGCCTTTAGGGCCATTTATATCTGACAACATTACTTCCACCCGTTTAACCTGGTCAAAGCGAGAACCTAGGGCAAATTTTAGACGGCGCTTAACATATTGCTTTAGTTCATTTGTCAGTGCGAAATGACGTGCTTTTACTTGTACCTTCATGATGCTCTCCTGAATCCACGATTGGATATTCTGAGTTTGGAGTTTCATCATATGTAAGCTAATATCTAAGGAATATTCGTATTATCAAATCCAACACTAAGGTTTTCACGAAGTATTTATTTATGATTAATTTCAAGCACTTACACTACTTTTGGGTAGTAGCAAAGCAAGGTGGCGTAATGCGCGCCAGTGAAAATTTGCACATTACCCCGCAAACAATTAGTGGCCAGATTCGACTTTTAGAAGAACAATTAGGTCATTCCCTGTTCAAAAAAGTAGGACGAAACCTAGAGCTCACCGATACTGGTCGCCGAGTCCTAGGCTATGCTGATGATATTTTTTCGCTAGGGTACGAACTTGAAGAGAATATTAAAAATGCGCCTAAAGACAGGGCTCAATTACTACGAGTGGGTGTCGCTGATGTGGTGCCCAAATCTATCGCTTATCGACTTCTAGAGCCTGCTTTGCATATTGACGAGCCGGTTAGATTTGTATGCAAAGAAAATAGTCTAGAAAGCTTATTAGGAGATCTAGCACTGCATAAATTAGATATTGTCATTGCTGATGGCCCTATCCCCCAAAGACTTGGGATAAAAGGTTACAACCATTCACTTGGAGAATGTGGCATCACCTTTTTAGCGGCTCCTGCTTTAGCAAGTACTATGGAACCCGACTTTCCTAGCAACTTAACGGGAAAACCGTTCTTAATGCCCAGCGATTTATCTTTGGTACAATCGCAATTATTACAGTGGCTTGATCGTTACAATGTGTTGCCTAATATAGTGGGGGAGTTTGACGACAGCGCTCTAATGAAAGCATTTGGACAAGGAGGTACGGGGGTATTTGTGGTACCTACGGCCATTGCAGAAGAAGTTGCCAATCAATACGGAGTAATTATTATTGGAGAAACCGATGAAATTAGAGAGCAGTTTTACGCCATAACCACCGAGCGTCGCTTATCTAATCCGGCTTTAGTTGCGATAAATGAGACCGCTCGAGATTGGCTTTCAAATTAAGTTTTAAATTATCATTGAATATAAAAAAAGGGGACTAAAATATTTCAGCCCCCTTTTTTATTTAACACTTAAAGATTAAAACTCATTTTCAGCAAAAGCCATTAGAGTTGACTTACCACTCTCGATGTCAGCTTTAAATAATGCCGCTTGCGCTTGCGCTGTGCGGAAGAAATGATCGGCCGCTTTAAGCTTACCTTGATAAAATATATCAGTGTAAGCGCCGTCGCCTTTCTTCTGTGTTGCCACATTTGCCATTGTTGCCCACATAACAGACATAGATGTTAATGCAAATAGTTTAAGCATGGGTGTTGCTGCTGCGCCTGCTTCTTCAGTGTCTTTGCTGGCATTTGCCATTAGCCACATTAAAGAACCCTGCAAGGTAGCCAGTAAAGCTTCACACTCTTTTGCGTGATCTTTATTCGTTAGCTCTGAAACCATCTCTTTCATTTTCTTAAAGTAGGTTCTTGGTAAACGGCCACCTTTGATCATTAGCTTACGGCCCACTAGATCCAGTGCCTGAATACCGTTTGTACCTTCGTAAATTCGAGCAATACGCCCATCTCTTAACAATTGCTCTACTTCCCAGTCTTGAGTAAAGCCAGAACCGCCCATTGATTGCAGCGCTTGGTCTGTAGAGAAATAACCATCGTCAGTTAGATATGACTTGATGATAGGTGTCATTATTTGAACAAGGTCATCAGATTCTTCACGAACTTTTTCATCTGGATGCTTTTCAGATAAATCTAAATGCATACCTGTCCAATAAGCCATGCAACGAGCGCCTTCTAAGAACACTTTCTGCTGGCTTATCATGCGGCGAACATCTGGGTGAACCAAAATTGAATCAGCTTTTTCATCAGGTTGTTTTGGACCGGCTAGGGATCGGCCTTGAAGGCGATCTTTAGCAAAGCCTAAACTAATTTGGAATGCTTTTTCAGCCAGACCTAAACCTTGAATACCCACCATGATACGAGCCGAGTTCATCATGGTAAACATGCATTTTACGCCTTCGTTTTCTTTGCCAATTAACCAACCTTTGGCACTTTCAAAATTCATTACGCATGTGGCTGAAGCCTTTATGCCCATTTTGTGTTCTAAACCACCACAAAATGCAGGGTTACGTGCACCGTCATCTAAAAATTTAGGGACTAAGAAGAGTGAAATGCCTTTACTTGAATCTGGTGCGCCTGGCAATTTAGCTAACACTAGGTGCGCAATGTTATCTACCATGTCATGTTCGCCACCGGTAATCCAAATTTTAGTTCCGGTAATTTCATAGCTGCCATCTGCTTGTGGCTCGGCTTTAGTACGTATTAGTCCTAAGTCAGTACCACATTGTGGTTCTGTTAAGCACATGGTGCCTGTCCATTCGCCAGAGATAAGCTTTGGAAGATAAGCATCTTTAAGCTCATCGCTGGCATGCAATGTTAATGCATCGATAGCACCGTGGCTTAAACCCGGATACATACCCATCGATAAGTTAGTAGAACACGCCATTTCATCTACTACAATTTTAAGCAGATGAGGCAAACCTTGGCCGCCGTATTCAGGCGAAGCCGAAAGACCTGACCAGCCCCCTTGAGCAAAAATTTTGTAAGCTTCTTTAAAGCCAGTAGGCGTTGTAACTAATTTTGTTACTGGATCGTACTGACAACCTTCTATGTCGCCTATTTGGTTTATAGGCTGCAATACGTTTTCGGACATTTTTGCTGCTTCGTCTAGCACAGCACGGATCATTTCTTCGGTAGCGTCTTCATACCCTGGGCACTCGCTTAAAGAATGTGCTTTAAGCACATCAAATAGTACGAAATGCATTTCGTTTAGTGGAGCGTTGTAATTAGCCATTTTTTTTCCTTATATATGTCGCAATAAACAGACGTGACCAGTTAACTTTGTAAGGTCTGCTTAGGTAATGGGCCTAAGCCATCAGGTTAAAAGCCTTCTATTCGCACTGGGTATACGGGATAACTTAATGCTAGGTTCACTTAAAATGAGGATTTTTTTCAATATGGGCATAAGTACATAGATAGTATCTACCCAGACAGATACTTTTTTACATAACAAGATCGAAAAAACATCAATTGGTCAAAGATTCAGCACAATTTAGGTTCCCCTTAGTAAAACAAGCCATTGTATTGTAAAAGCTTTCTTGTTTTTTTGACCAAGGCACTACAATGTGTATAGTGACCGATAAAGAAGTACGGTTTATCCATTGGTCTTTTATTTGTATTGCTATCTAATTTGGAGTCATCACTTTATATGAATCTGCTGTGGGTTGTACTCTTGCCTCTTATAGGCACATTAATCCCCTTGTTAACACAACGCTTCGGTCGAAATATTTGCACCTTCTCGGTTGCAGTTTTACCAGCTTGGTCACTTATTCTTGTATTGATGTATGCGGCTGATATATTTAATGGTGAAGCGGTTAGGCAATCCATAGAATGGATCCCATCAATGGGGTTAGATCTTTCGTTCCGTCTGGACGGGCTTTCATTATTATTTCTGTTGTTGATTCTAGGCATAGGGCTGCTGGTTATCTTGTACGCCCGATACTACCTGTCTTCAAAAGATTCAATGGGACAGTTCTACTCTTACTTGATGCTATTTATGTCCGCCATGGTGGGCATTGTAATTTCTAATAATCTAATTCAGTTATGGATTTTCTGGGAACTCACCAGCATAAGCTCGTTTCTACTCATTAGTTTTTGGTCCCATAAGTCTGAGGCACGCAAAGGCGCAAGAATGGCATTAGCCGTAACTGGCGGAGGTGGTCTTGCTCTGCTTGCTGGGTTATTAATAATTGGCAATATGGTAGGCAGCTATGACCTAGATTTAGTATTAGCCAGTGGAGACCTTATTAGATCTCATGCCATGTATCCAATTGCATTAATCCTAGTGCTGTTAGGTGCATTCACGAAGTCTGCTCAATTTCCATTTCATTTTTGGTTACCTCATGCCATGGCGGCGCCAACACCTGTGAGTGCTTACTTACACTCCGCTACTATGGTGAAGGCTGGTATTTTCCTAATGGCCCGTTTTTACCCAGCATTAGCGGGTACCGATCTCTGGTTTATTATTGTCAGTGTAACGGGTCTTATCACTCTCCTTTTAGGTGCGTATATAGCTCTATTTAAGCATGATCTTAAAGGCCTACTGGCCTATTCAACTATTAGCCATCTAGGCCTTATTACGCTTTTATTAGGGTTAAGCTCTGATCTTGCCGCAGTGGCTGCTGTATTCCATATTATTAACCACGCTATTTTTAAAGCTTCACTGTTTATGGCTGCGGGAATCATTGACCACGAAACGGGTTCGCGTGATATGCGCAAGCTCAATGGCCTGTGGAAATATATGCCCTACACCGCCACGCTAGCGATTGTATCGGCACTGTCAATGGCGGGAATACCACTATTAAATGGTTTTTTGTCAAAAGAGATGTTTTTTGCCGAAACTCTTAGCCAAAGTATGCTGGGGTCTTTGTCTTGGCTAATACCTCTATTGGCCACCTTGGGCGCTGCATTCTCTGTGGCTTATTCCTTTCGCTTTATTCATGATGTCTTTTTTAATGGCGAACCTATAGACCTGCCTAAGACCCCAAAAGAACCCCCACGCTATATGAAGGTGCCAGTGGAAATATTGGTCGCCCTGTGTTTATTGGTCGGTATATTCCCTGCATTTATGGTGGGAGACTTGCTGCACATCGCGTCTTTTGCCGTACTAAGCTATGACGCTCCAGTTTACAGCTTGGCAATATGGCATGGCTTTAACATACCGTTGCTCATGAGCTTTTTAGCCTTAGTGGGTGGGGCAATGATTTACCACAACCGTCGCCCCGTTTTTAAGTTTCAGTCTAATTTTGAAGAACCAGATGCAAAGCATATTTTCGAAGGCGTGGTTCAATGGGCTGCAAATGCCTGTCAAAAGATTGTAAAGGCGTTGGAAAATGGCTCTCTTCAACGATATATCTTTGTGTTGCTGTCATTCACCTTAGTTTTGGCGGCTTATCCTTTGTTAGACCTTACCCAAAACACCGGTTCTAGGCCGCAAATTCCTATTGACGGTGTCACCATTGTGGGTGCTGTGTTAATGATATTAAGCGCTATTGCAACCGTCGTATGGCATCGAAGACGCTTTACTGCACTCATATTTCTCTCTGTTGTGGGGTTGATCGTATCTTTGGCATTTGCTCATTTTTCAGCACCTGATTTGGCATTAACCCAATTGTCAGTAGAAATAGTTACCGTCATTTTATTGCTTTTAGCACTATTCTTTTTGCCTCAAAACACATTAAAAGAGTCCACTCCAAGTCGCTTCATAAGAGATTTATTTGTGTCAGGATTAATAGGCTCGGTAATTGGTACTATTTGTTACGCCATACTAACAACACCTGCAAACACTATTTCAGACTTCTTTTTAGCTAACAGTAAAACTGGTGGTGGCGGTACTAATGTGGTCAACGTAATTTTGGTTGATTTCAGAGGGTTCGATACACTGGGAGAAATAGTAGTATTAGGCATTGCCGCATTGGGTATTTTTAAACTGATTGCCAAGATGCGAATTTCTTTACCTACAAGAGACGACAGAGGACGGCCTTGGAGTAATGACCCACACCCAATGATGTTTGAAATGGTGTCTCAGAGCCTACTTCCTTTAGCGCTTTTGGTATCTGCTTATATTTTCTTACGAGGTCACAACCTTCCAGGCGGTGGCTTTATTGCTGGACTTATTACATCTGTAGCTCTTATTCAGCAATATATTGCTCATGGTGTCCTATGGATAAAACCTCGGATTAAGATCGACTACCAATGGCTTATTGCAGGGGGAATATTAATTGCCACTGCAACCGGTTTAGGCAGTTGGATATTTGATAAGCCATTCCTTAGCACTTGGTTCGACTACTTCCACTTACCATGGATTGGGAAATTTGAACTGGCAAGCGCGTTAATTTTTGACTTAGGGATCTACCTAACTGTAGTAGGTGCTGTTCTGCTAATACTTGCCAACCTTGGTAAGTTAACAACTACAGAACGCCTAGACAACAAGGATAATTATTAATG
Organism: Crocinitomicaceae bacterium; assembly: GCA_047628755.1. GTDB lineage: Bacteria > Pseudomonadota > Gammaproteobacteria > Pseudomonadales > Oceanobacteraceae > Bermanella. The sequence continues at coordinate 51,742 of JBLHVV010000006.1, forward strand.
GAAGCTGTTTATGCATTTTGTGTTGGCATACTTACCACGTGTGGATTTTTTCTTGTTTTAAGAGGCCGTACATTCACAGTGGTAATGGGCTTAACCTTACTATCTTACGCCGTGAACCTGTTTCTTTTTGCCAGTGGTCGGCTGAAACTTGATGGCGCTGCGGTATTGGGTCAGTCGATCGAATACAGCGATCCATTACCTCAGGCACTGGTACTAACGGCTATTGTAATCGGTTTTGCCATGACCGCATTTGTGGTGATACTTGCCATGAGGTCTCGAGCCGATCAGGGGAACGATCATGTGGATGGGCAAATTCCTGCACAGCCAACCAAATCAGCCGCCTCACAAAAGAGGAGTAGCTAATGCAGCACTTGCCTATTCTTCCTATCTTACTACCAATGCTAGCGGCAGTATTCATGTTACTACCGCCTCTAAGCAATACTATTATTCGGCAACGTATTTTTGCGGTCTCGGTAATGGTCATGCTGGTCATTGTGTCTGCAATGCTTTTACTTATCAGCCATGAGCAAGGTACCCAGCTCTATATACTTGGTGGCTGGCAACCGCCTTTCGGTATTGTTCTAGTGGCAGACCGACTATCAACCATGATGGTCTTGTTAACATCAGTTCTTGGTTTAGGCGCGCAGCTGTATGCGTGTGCTGGAGACGATAAGGCTGGGATGTATTTCCATCCGTTATTTTTGTTTCAAATCATGGGGATTAATGGCGCTTTTTTAACCGGCGATCTATTTAATTTGTTCGTGTTTTTTGAAGTATTATTGATTGCTTCGTATGCTTTATTAATACACGGAGGCGGTAAGCAAAAAACAAAAGCCAATGTGCATTACGTTATTTTAAACCTAGTAGGTTCGAGTATCTTCTTATTTGCCCTGGGTATTATATACGGCACCGTGGGCTCTCTTAATATTGCTGATGTGGCCGTTAAAGTACGCTTATTAGGAGAGCATGAACAAGCCTTAGCAAAAGCAGGTGGCCTCATGTTATTAGTTGTATTTGGACTCAAGGCCGCCATGCTACCGTTACACTTTTGGTTGCCCAAAACCTATGCTGCTGCCGGTGCTCCAGTGGCTGCGTTATTTGCAATTATGACCAAGGTTGGTGTTTACAGTATCTTGCGGGTGCATACAGTAATATTTGGAGAAGACGCCGGAGCGCTTGCCAGTATTGCCATTCCTTGGCTGTGGCCGCTAGGGTTACTTACTTTAGTAATGGGAGCCGTCGGAGTTCTTGCCAGTCCCAACTTAAGAACAACTGCCGCTAATTTAGTCATAGTATCCATAGGTACATTAATAGTGGCTATCGCTATGCAGCGTGAATCGGCCACCGCTGCAGCGCTTTATTACATAATGCACACCACACTAATAACAGGGGCGCTATTTTTACTGGCTGACCTAATTAGTAAACAACGGGGCCAAGCTGAAGATCGATATGTGATTGCTCGTAAAATGAAGCATGGAAAAGTCATTGGCATTGCGTTTTTTATGGCCGCTCTTGTTGTGGTTGGTCTGCCTCCATTCTCAGGGTTCATAGGCAAAGTGCTTATTTTGCAAGCCGCTGAGGGAATGAATGAAATAGCCTGGGTATATCCCATCGTACTAGTGGCCAGTCTGGTATCTTTAATGGCTATATCCCGTGCCGGTACCACTATCTTTTGGCGACATTCAGGTGAAAGCACTAACGATGAACCGATCGCCCCAGTAAAGCTTGTGGCGATTGCATTGCTGCTTTCTACATCTCCCTTGTTAGTTGTGTTTGGTGGCCCTGTTACCGATTTTACGAACCAAGCAGCTGCGCAGCTACATGATACAACTCAATCCGTTGATGCTTTACTTCCACGAGGAAACGAATAATGAAGACTAAACCACGTTTTCGCTTTTTACCCTCGCCAACCATCACCATTCTGCTGTTTGTTGTTTGGTTGTTACTTAATAACTCGGTAGCCCCTGGGCATTTGGTACTGGCCACTTTTTTTGCCATATTCATTCCGTTTTTAACGTCTGGCATGCAAAACCCACAGCCCAGTGTTCGTAAGCCACTGATTGCTATTCGCTACATGTTTATGGTGATTGGTGACATTGTAATCGCTAACTTTGAGGTTGCATTGCTGGTTTTAGGCCCATCTAAAAAACTCAGTCCGGGGTTTGTTGCGGTACCGATTCAAATTCAACATGAACTGCCAATTACTATACTGGCCAGTACTGTATCTTTAACACCGGGCACCGTTAGCGCAGAGATATCTGAAGACAAGCAGTGGATGTATGTTCATGTGCTTAAACTCACCGACAAAGATGAGCTTATAGCTGAAATAAAGAAACGCTATGAGCAACCTCTTATGGAGATTTTCGAATGCTAAGTAATGCAATTTTAATCGCCACTGCGTTGGTCTGCATTTCATTAATTCTAAACCTTTGGCGACTGTTTAAAGGCCCTAGTAGACCTGACCGCATTTTGGCCCTAGATACCATGTACATAAACAGTATTGCTTTGATTATATTATTTGGTATTTCATCAGCTACGGCACTGTACTTTGAAGCTGCATTGCTAATTGCCATGCTAGGCTTTGTAAGTACCGCTGCTATGTGCAAATACATATTACGCGGCGACTTGATCGAGTAGAAAGCAAGATGAAATGCCTAAATATAGTACTGAATAAACGGTTATATAAATGCTTTACAGCCAAATTAGTTAGGATTAAATAATGGAATTTTGGATTGAATTGTTAGTATCGGTATTTCTAGTAGTTGGAGCAATTTTTGTATTCATAGGTTCGTACGGCCTAGCTAAACTGCCCGATTTTTATACTCGCCTTCACGCCCCTACCAAAGCGACAACCTTGGGTATGAGCTGTCTGCTTATTGCATCGGCAATATTGGCTAGCTATCAACAAAGCTTTTTAAGCCTTCACGAACTGCTGATCACCCTATTTTTACTTATTACCGCCCCAGTAACTGCTCATATGTTGGCTAAAACGGCATTGCATCATGAGGTAAAGATTGTTGACGGTACGTCAAATAAAGAACTGTCAGGGTGTGCAAAAGACAGATCAGCCCCATAGCAGCCGCTTGTTTTAAACGGCAAAAATAATAAGGATTAAAAGTGAAAGTTATATTATTAATATTGTGGTCCGTTGTTATGGCAGGTTGCTCTGTTATTGGCCAAAGTGATGTTGAAACCGCACCATATACACTTCTAAAATCTGACGAATTTCATAAAATTGAAGTTCGTAACTATGGATCAATGGTGTTGGTTTCTACCAGTATGTCTAGTGAAAGTGGTTACAGTGCTTTTAGAGCTCTGTTTGGCTACATTACCGGTGAAAATGAAGGATCAGCTGAAATATCCATGACGGCTCCTGTTATTATGGATAGTCCAAAAAAAGAGCAAAAAGAAAACAAAAAAGGTGCTGAGATATCTATGACTGCGCCTGTGTTCATGAATGACAATGCCGACACAACTTTAATGTCATTTGTCATGCCAAAGGATTTCACACTGGCTACAACGCCGAAACCCACTAACCCAGACGTTATCGTATCTGAGCTGAGGGATTATAAAGTCGCTACAATTCAGTTTAGTGGCACATTAAGTGACAGCAACGTTGAAGAGTATTCAGGTATTCTAACAAAATGGATGACAGAAAATGGCTATACAGCCAAAAGTGAGCCAGTCAAAGCTGGATACAATGGACCCACCACCCTGCCTATGTTTCGCCGCAATGAAATACTAATTGAGATTGAGTAGTCATTCTTAAAAAATATATAGCATTAGAATCAGAGTTTTAGTGACTTAACTATACGCTGTTCTAATGTGCTATTGAGTGGGTTGATATTTGAACCAAAATGCTCGATCGATTTTGTATCACTAGATACTAAATATTTATTAAAATTCCAGCTTGGCTCTTTTCCTGCTCTTTCTGTAAGTACTTTATAAAAATCATTCTTGGCCGACCCTTTTATTGAACTAGGAGAAACCATTGTAAAACTCACTCCATAGTTTTTAAAACAAACACTTGCGGTCTCTGCTTCAGACTTATGTTCCTGTCTAAAATCGTTAGACGGAAAGCCTATAATCTCTAAACCTTGACCTTTATATTTCTGATAAAGGCTTTCTAACTGTTTAAACTGTGGTGTAAAACCGCATTGGCTTGCGGTATTAACCACAAGTAAAACTTTATTGTTGAATGATTTACAAAAATCTATTGTTTGCTTTGAATGCAGTTTTTTACTTTCAAAGTTAAGTAAGGCATCACAGCTCGCGTTAGCTGACACTGGAATGATGAACAAACTTATAATCACGAGTAAAAACTTAAAGTTAAATGGCATTATTGTCTCTTCGATAGTTATGTAGGTGTTTGGTTGTCTGTTAGTTTTGTGTACGCTTTTTTATTTGAATTGGATCTTTTAGTTTAACTAACATTCATTCTAGGCTTAATTATTATAAGAAGGCTTATTAAGAGAATTTTATAGCCTTTCATACTTACACAGATTTTAATAATTAGGCAGCCCATTGGATCTCGGCGGTGTTTCTGGCAAATATGGCTCTAATTTGATGAGTAAAACGAGCATTCTAAGTATCTTCAGAAATTAAAACTAGTAT
>JBLHVV010000007.1:0-52780 GCA_047628755.1 Crocinitomicaceae bacterium
GCGGGTATCCATGTTTCAGTTTTGAGTAATCCAAAATGGATACCAGATAGTTAGTTCCTAACTTCTGGTAAGACGAAGATTGTTGCGAGTATCACAGGAACGCCATCTTACGGGCAAACAAACCACGCTTTACTCGCGAACAAACCCGTCTTACTCGCGAACGCGGGTATCCATGTTTCAGTTTTGAGTAATCCAAAATGGATACCAGATAGTTAGTTCCTAACTTCTGGTAAAACGAAGATTGTTGCGGGTATCCATGTTTCAGTTTTGAGTAATCCAAAATGGGTACCAGATAGTTAGTTCCTAACTTCTGGTAAAACGAAGGTTGTTGCTAAATTCTAATAAAATGAGCTTGTAGTTATCTTTACACACCTTGTGCGATAATTTTTTTAACTGGACCATAGGTTTTACGGTAGATCTCATATGACCCACCTTTCTGTAATCCATACTTTTGTAAAGCTTCAATATGAGCCTTGGTAGGGTACCCTTTATGTTTGGCTAAACCATACATAGGATAAAGCTTATCCATTTCAACCATATCGTGATCGCGAGTTACCTTGGCTAATACAGATGCCGCAGAGATGGCTTGCACAAGGGCATCACCTTTTATAATAGCTGTGCCTGGGCAACACATGTTTAATGGCAATCGGTTACCATCTATTAATGCATGATCAGGTTTTACATCTAGTCCATTTACCGCTCGGGTCATAGCTAACATACGTGCGTGTAAAATATTTATCTCATCAATTTCATCTACATTAGCCCTTGCTACACAAAAGGACAGCGCTTTCTCCATAATTTCAGGAAATAGTGCCTCACGCTTTTTTTCACTGAGCTTTTTAGAATCGTTTAATGCTTGAATAGGATTGTGTGGATCTAAAATCACAGCGGCAGCCACTACATCGCCGCATAGCGGACCAGCGCCTGCTTCATCAACACCGCAAAAAATAATCCCTTGATCGATCAAAATTTGTTCTTGGAGAATAATCTCTAACATTGGTATTTATCTATATTAAATATGGCTATTAATTCACTAAGAGCTTACTAATTCGCTAATGGCTTGGGCCGAACACTGATCAGCATTGACACGTAATAATTTATGCAAGATTAAAAACTCGTCATGTAAATGCTTAGAGGCTGTTTCATCCTGAAGAAATTTCAAAACCGCTTTCGACAAACTTTCAGGCGTTGCATCATCCTGTAAAATTTCTGGAATTAATTCTTTTCCAGCTAGCAAGTTAGGCAATGAGACAAAAGGCTGGCGTAACATTCTAAATAAGAAAAAAGCTGAAAGCTTAGAAAAACGATATGAAACTACTAATGGTTTTTTAAAGAGCATGCCTTCTAATGCTGCGGTTCCCGATGCCATTAATACAACATCTGATGCACACATGGCCTCACGACTTTGACCATTCAATAAGGTTACATGTACATTTTCAAAATTCGACAATACCTGCTGTAGCTGGTGCTTCCTTGCTTCGTTAGCAGCAGGGATAATGAACTTAATAGCTGGGATAGATTTTTGAATTATCTTAGCTGACTGTAAAAAAAGTTCACCAAGCCGGTTAACTTCACCTTCGCGACTACCTGGTAAAATCGCTACTACCGGAATATTATCTTCAATACCCAATGACTTTCTGGCAGCGGCAACGTCTGGTTCTAAATCAATGGCGTCAGCTAGAGTGTGTCCAACAAAAATTGCTGGGACGTCATACTTGGCATAAAAATCCACTTCAAATGGGAATAAGCATAAAACTAAATCCACTGATTTTTTGATTTTAAATACGCGTTTCTCGCGCCAAGCCCAAACACTAGGACTAACATAATGGATGGTTTTAATGCCACTTTGTTTTAATCTACGTTCTAGCGATAAGTTAAAGTCAGGTGCGTCAATACCAATAAATGCATCTGGTTTAATTTCTTTAATGGTATTAAACAACTGCTTTCTAATTTTTAGTAGTTCGCCTAGCCGTGATAAAACTTCGAACAACCCCATTACTGATAAACGTTCCATGGAATATAAAGTTTCAAACCCTTGTTCAATCATTTTAGGGCCGCCAATGCCTACAAACCTAGCGTCAGGATATTTAATTTTTAGTGCTTTGATTAAACCCGCACCTAGAATGTCACCAGATGCTTCTCCGGCGACCATAGCAAAACATTTGGACATTAACGAATTATTCCACGAGTAGAGTTTTCAATACTATTAATCAGCAGGTTAACTGTTTCAGATTCGGCAACCAATTGCCTTACTTCCACTAGCGCTTCTTCTGTAGTTAAGCCTTTTCGGTAAATATATTTATAAGCCGTTCTTAAGGTGCGGATATCAGACTTTTCAAATCCACGACGTTTTAGACCCTCAATATTAATGCCATGAGGCTTAGCCGAATTGCCATTTGCCATTATATAAGCCGGTACATCTTTCAACACAATTGAACCAGTACCACACATACTGTGAGCACCAATTTTAACAAATTGATGCACTTGTGATGCGCCGCCTAAAATAACATAATCACCAATTTGAACATGACCTGCAATATTTGTATCATTAGCTAGAATGCAGTTGTCACCTATCATTACATCGTGAGCGACATGGACATTAACCATAAATAAATTATTGCTGCCAATTTTAGTCAGTTCATTATCTTGCGTAGTGCCTCGGTGAACGGTACAAGCTTCACGAAAAATATTGTCGTCACCAATTTCTAAACGAGTGGCTTCCCCTTTAAATTTTTTGTCTTGGCAGTCTTCACCAATGGTACAGAACTGAAAAATACGATTGTTTTTACCGATGGTAGTTGGACCCTTAACCACCACATGGCTAGATATTTCAGTGCCTTCTCCAATCACTACATCAGGACCAATTATCGTCCAAGGACCTATGGTTACATTGCTGGCTAATTCAGCACTGGGATCAATTATTGCACGTGGATCTATCAAATTTCTACTTCCCTTGCTGCACACAAGATTTCTGCTTTACAGACCAGTTTACCGTCTACCTTGGCTTCACATTCAAACCGCCAAATCCCTCGCTTATCGTTAACGTAGCGGGCTTCCATTTCTAGGCGATCACCTGGTATTACAGGCTTTTTAAAACGAACATTATCAATGCCCGCAAAGTAATATATGGTATTTTTTGCTTGTTCTTTGCCCATGGCTTCTAATCCAAGCAGCCCCGACAGTTGAGCTAGAGCTTCTAAAATTAAAACCCCAGGCATAATCGGGTTACCAGGAAAGTGCCCAGAAAAAAATGGCTCGTTGCTGGTGATATTTTTATAACCATTAATTCGAACTTTACGTTCAATATCGGTTACTCTGTCTACCAACAAAAATGGATATCTGTGTGGCAGTAAATCGGTTATTTCTTTATAGTCCATCACTGCCATACGAGCCCCGTTAAGCCTTCTCTAGTGCGCGAATACGTTTTGCCATATCGTCTAGCTGTCTAAAACGAGCAGCACTTTTACGCCATTCCGAAGTTTTAGACATTGCGGTACCCGACGAATAACTTCCAGCTTCGCTGATACTTTTAGTCACTAGTGTCATGGCGGTTACATGGCTGCCATCGACAATCGTTAAGTGACCCGCTACACCTACGCCACCTGCTAAAGTGCAAGATTTTCCAATTTTGGTGCTGCCCGCAATCATGGTTCCGGCCGCCATGGCACAGTGATCGCCGATTTCAACGTTGTGAGCAATTTGTATCTGATTATCCAGCTTTACTCCATTACCAATCCGGGTGTCACTCATGGCACCCCGGTCAATAGTAGTGTTAGCGCCTATTTCGGTATTATTACCGATCAAAACGCCGCCAATTTGACAAATTTTTACCCACTGCCCTTTGTCATTAGCAAAACCAAAGCCATCTGAACCAATAACGGCACCGCTGTGAATAATGCTGTCATTGCCAATGACCACATCATGATAAACCGAAACATTATGATGCAGACGGGTACGCTCACCGATTCTGCTATTAGCACCAACAATACTTCCAGAGCCTATTATGGCGCCGTCAGAAATAACAGCATGTTCTTCTACCACGCAATTTGGGCTTAACGTAACATTATTACCAATTAACGCGGTAGAGCTCACTACAGCTGAATGATGAATATTATGGTCGGCTTTTGGCAGGGTATTAAACAAGCTCGATACTTTTGCATAACCAAGGTATGGGTTATCCAAAATAATAGCAGCTCCCTCATATTCATCCACTTGGCGAGGGTGAATAATAACCGCACTGGCATTGGTTGAGGCCAGCTGGTCACGGTAGGCAAGGTTGGCTAAAAAACTAAGTTCACCGTTTTTTGCTGCTGATAATGTGGCTAACCCTGATATTTCAAGGTTTGCATCACCAACAAATTGGGCACCTAAGAATTCAGCAATCTGTCCTAAAGTAACGGCCATATTACTTTTTCGCTATAGAAGCTTGGTTTAATTTGTCTAAAAGTATTTTAGTTAAGTCTAATTCAGGTGTTACATGAATAACGGCTTGGCCACTTAAAACAATATCGACTTTTTGTTCGTCAATAATGCCTTTTAAGATTTCTTGAATGCGAGGCATATTAGCGCGGAAAAACTGCTGACGCCATTGCTGCTCGGCTTGCTGCAATTTACCTGCATGAAATTGAAATTCACTTTGCTTTTCTTTTACTGTATTACGTAATTTGCGCTGTTCGTCGTCACTCATGATAGCGCCATCTTTTTGCAATTTTTTCTGGGTGTCCAATAATTCTTTTTCTAGTTCTTTAATTTTAACAAGGTTATCGCCAAACTGGTCTTCTACTTGTTTAAAGGAAGCTTTAGCGCCTTCCGATTGAAACAATGCACGCTCCATATCTACAACAGCAATTTTTGTCGCAAACGCACCTGCTGAAAGTGTAAGTGATAGTGTCGCTGCTAAAAGTATTTTCCACGTGTTCATTTTTGTATTCCTAAGTATAAAATTATTATTATTGAGTATGTTAAGTTGTTTTGTGACTAAATTAAAATGTTATTAGTACTAATGTTAAAATACACAGCACTAATATGCCGAAATAAGCCGTTAATTAAAACACCTGACCTAATGAGAATTCGAAACCTTCTGTTTCATCATCATCTTCACTTTTAAGATCCCGGGCAAATGTGAAGGTTAGCGGCCCAATAGCCGTTACCCAAGTCAAACTCACACCAGCACCGATTCTGATTTCTTCAGCGTCAAATCCCTCGATACATGATGGATGTTCGTTAGAATTTCCAGGGCCACTTGCATCTTTCAGCACCAAGCACTTAGTATCGAATACGTTACCGGCATCGAGAAATATTACACTGCGCATACTGCGTTGATCTTCTATAAAGGGTAAAGGAAATACGAGCTCCATAGAGGCTTCAGTTAATAAATTACCGCCTAAACTGTTGGTATCAGATAAATATTCAAGATCGGAAGTGCCATCTCCATCTAAATCAGCAGGTAAGGTAGTGGACGTAAAGCTGCCATCACCATTTTCAACTAATGTTGTCGTTGTTTGAGGAACAGCAATTGCACCCCTTGGCCCAAGGGAATTGCTTTCAAAGCCTCGAATCGATCCTACACCACCCGCTCTAAAGTTGCGGAAGAATGGTAATTCGTCAGTATCACCATAGCCATCGCCAAACCCTAACTCGGTGCGAATACGGAAAGTCCAGTCACCGTTAATTGATAATGGAAAGTATTTTTGCGCGGTATAAGTAGCGCGATAATATTCTAATTCGCTACCGGGTACAGTGGCTTCTAATCTTAAGCTTTGCTTAGCACCGGCCGTGGGAAATAAACCTCGGTTTAAAGTGGTCCAGCTCCAGGTGCTGCCAAGGGTAAGCTCTACAAAACTATCACCTTGCACATCAATAAAATCTTTAACTTCTTCTGGAGCGAAGCTCGATACATTCATCTCTGTTTGGCTTGCCTCTACACTAAACGAGAGGCGTTCCCGTGAACTAATAGGAAAGCCGAAGTTACTGCGAGCACCATAGGTATCGGTGCTGTAGTCACTTGAATTAAACTCCGAGAAGTCAGTTTGACTGTAAAACAAGCTATAACCACGACTAATACCATCTACAGTGAAATACGGGTTACTGAACGACAAGTTTAAACTGGTTTGAGCATCCGTTTTATTGACACTGGTACTCATTTTTTTACCCGTTCCCAAAAAGTTATTTTGGCTAACGCTTGAGCCTATAATCAGACCATCTGCACTGGAATAACCAAGGCTTAAGTTCAGGCTGCCACTTGGCTGCTCTTCTACTGCGTAGTTAACGTCAATTAAGTCATCTGTCCCTGGAACTTTAGGGGTTTCCACGTTCACTGCTTTAAAGAATCCAAGCTGCTCTAATCTTGATTTAGATTGCTCAATTAACTCAGTAGACGCCCAACCGCCTTCCATTTGCACCATTTCACGACGTAACACCTCATCCATGGTAGATTCATTCCCAACAAAGTTAATACGACGCACATAAGTACGCTTACCAGGCTCGATAAAAAAGGTTATATCAACTGTTTTATCTTCGTCATTTATTTTTGGCACGCCATTAACGCCAGCAAATGTAAAACCTTCATTACCTAAACGTTTACTGATTAGGTCTTGAGTGAGTGTCATATTACGGCGACTGAACGTTTGCCCTTCTTTTATCATAATTAGACGATTCAATATGGCTTCGTCTACAATTAAATCCCCTGCCAATTTCACGTCATTTACTTTGTAATTATCTCCTTCAAAGACGTTAACCGTAATATAAACGTCCTCTTTATTAGTGGACAAAGATACCTGGGTCGACTCGGCATTGAAGCGAATATAACCACGGTCTAAGTAGAACGATCTTAAACGCTCTAAATCGCCACCTAATTTTTCTCTAGAATATTTGTCATCACTTTTATACCAAGACCATATATTTGTTGGTACAAGTTCAAACTGTTTGAAAAGCGCTTCTTTATCAAATGCTTTATTGCCGACAATGTTCATATGACTAATAGATGCTACCGAGCCTTCGTCTACATTAATTTGCAACGAAACACGATTACGGGGAAGTTTTTTTACTTCGGTATCAATTTCTGCGTCATAACGACCTTGGCTAACGTACTGACGTTCTAATTCTAGCTCTAGACGCTCTAGGGTAGAACGCTTGAATACTAAACCTTCTGCTAATCCGGCTTGTTTTAAGCCTTCTAATAACTGCTCTGTTTCAATGGCGCTGTTACCGTCAATCTTGATCTCTGTAATGGTTGGAAGCTCTATAAGCTTAATGACCAAAATATTACCATCTCGCTGCAACTCAATGTCGTTAAAGTAGCCCGTTTTAAATAGACTTTTACTGGCTTGTGCCAAGGATCGATCAGTTACGCTTTCTCCTACATTAATAGGAAATGCTGCAAATACAGTACCTGCACTTACACGCTGTAAGCCATCTACTCTAATGTCTTCAACTTTAAACGATTCAGCCTGCGCCATTGTTGCGCATACTGTTAAAAATAAACTGATTATAAACTTCATTTGATTCCGAACTTATTATTATCTATACAGCTGAGATTCAGGCTTTCAGCATCTGCCCTTAAAACAATTACTTTTGTTATTACTTTTATGATTACCTTGCCACTATCACTTAACAAGGGGCCTACAGCCGACTAACGTCATTGAACATGGCCACAACCATTATCATTAACATCATACTCATACCCAGCTTCATTCCCATAACCTGTATTCTTTCTGATACCGGTGAACCTTTTATGGCTTCTATTACATAAAATAGAAAATGCCCACCGTCCAACACCGGAATAGGTAATAAATTAACAATGGCAAGCATGATACTGATATACGCTAGAAAGCCAACAAAAGCTTCAAATCCCGCTTGAGCCGAATCGTTTGCTACTTTAGCAATGGTAATGGGACCGCTCAAGTTTTTAACCGACAATAAGCCCTGAATCATTTTCCCAATTGAATCTAATGTCACTACTGACATATTCCAGGTTTTCTCTGCCCCTTTCACTAATGCGGTAAAAGGGTTGTATCTTAATGTGGTGATAAAATCGTCAGGAATAACCGGGGGCTGAACCATCGCTCCTACAAAACCAACAGTTTTGCCGTTATCTAAATTTCTAGTACCCGGTATTAGGGTTAATTCAAGAGCCTGCTGATTACGTATGATTTGTATATTTAATGCTTTGCCTGCACTGGCCTGAACAATCTCAACAAAGTCGTACCACTGTTGTATGGGGATACCATCTACTTTTTCAATTAGATCACCTGACAATAGACCCGCTTGTTTAGCGGCTTTGCCGTCTTGCAACTCAGCTAAAATAGCTGGCACTTGAGGGCGATATGGCTGAATACCTAAATCTGTTAATGGGCTTGGCTGCTCTGCATTGCCTAGCCATTTTTCTATGGCCAGCAGATACGATTGATCACCTACCGATATTTCAATTTCGCCAGTCTCACCAATACGAGATAACAGCTGAAAGTTTACTTGTTGCCAACCCTCTACAGCATGACCATCTACAGCGGTTATTAACTGATTACTTTGCAACCCCGAATTAGCCGCAATTCCTTCTGGTGCCACTTCACCAATAACTGGTTTTACTTGAGATACGCCCACCATAAACATAATCCAGTAGGCAAATATGGCAAACAATATATTGGCGGCTGGACCCGCTAATACAATTGCCATGCGCTGCCAAACGGTTTTACGATTAAATGACTGATCTAACAGTTCATCGGCAACAGGACCTTCCCGTTCGTCTAACATTTTAACGTAACCGCCTAATGGAATAGCAGCGATAGCGAACTCGGTACCGTTCTTATCGGTACGACTCCATAATATTTTGCCAAAGCCCACAGAAAAACGCAGTACTTTAACTCCACAACGACGGGCAACCCAGTAGTGTCCGTATTCATGAACGGTCACGAGGATGCCAAGGGTAACAATTAGAGCTAATACGCTATATAAAACCGTCATGCTTTTATTTTTCCTTGAACGAATTGTCTAGCTGATTGGTCAGCGTGCAAAATGTGTTCTAAAGTAGACGCCTGCGTTACATTACAATGGTTTAGCGCAGCGTTGATCAAATCTGTGATTAGCGGAAATGCTATTTGTTCCCTTAAAAATGCCTCTACTGCTACTTCATTTGCAGCGTTTAGTATGGCGGGTGCCGTTCCGCCCGCTTCAAAGGCTTGGCTACAGAGCTTTAATGCTGGGAATACATCATGATTGGGAGCTTCAAAATTAAGCTGTGCAATTTTAAATAAGTCTAATGACTCTACACCGCTGTCAATTCTTTGCGGCCATGCCATGCCATAAGCAATGGGGGTGCGCATATCAGGATTGCCCATCTGACTAATAACTGAACCGTCTACATACTGCACCATAGAATGCACAATTGATTCAGGATGCACCACTATTTCTATTTGTTCTGGCTTAACATCAAACAACCAGCAGGCTTCAATTAGCTCTAAGCCTTTGTTCATAAGCGTGGCACTGTCCACCGATATTTTTTGACCCATGGACCAATTAGGGTGCTTTACAGCTTGGGCTGGTGTCACCTGAGCAAGCTGCTGCTTTGTCCAACCCCTGAAAGGACCACCTGATGCCGTTAATAAAATCTTTCTAATATGAGATTTTTGCTGCTCATCTTTATCAAATCCAGCCGGCAGTGACTGAAATATAGCGTTATGTTCACTATCAATGGGCAGTAATTCAGCACCGTTTTTAGCTACGGTTTCCATAAATATTTCGCCACTCATAACTAGGGCTTCTTTATTTGCAAGTAATATACGCTTACCCGCTTTAGCTGCAGCCAGTGTAGGCAATAAACCGGCGGCGCCAACAATAGCCGCCATTACTTGGTCAACGCTCGAATGAGATGCAACATCGCAAAGGCCTTCTACACCCGCCAGCACTTCTGTTGTTAAATGGTGTGAAGCTAGGTTTTTTTGCAAAGCTTGAGCTGAAGCAGGGTCGGCCATAACAGCAAACTCTGGCTTGTGGACTAAACACAGCTCGACCATCAAATTAACTTGAGTATTGGCTGTTATAGCAAAAACACGATATAAATTAGGATGCCTTGAGATAACATCCAGTGTACTTTTACCGATAGAACCTGTGGCTCCTAATACGGTAATCGCTTGTATCATAACCTTAAGTCCCAACCCACTAAACTCAGTGCTAATGCAAATATGGGTATAGCTGAGGTCATGCTGTCAATACGATCCATTATTCCACCATGGCCAGGCAAAAGATGGCTTGAATCTTTAACCCCGCGATGACGTTTAACCATACTTTCTACCAAATCACCCAGAACCGATGCAGCGGTAACGATCAAGGTGATCACAAATAATGTTATCCATTGCTCAGCATCAAAAGTTTGAACAATCTTCTGCTGCAACCAAAAACCTCCACCAACAGCGATTAGGCTAGTGACTACAAAACCTCCATAAACGCCTTCCCAGCTCTTACCAGGGCTAACTTTTGGAGCCAATTTGTTTTTGCCAAACGTGCGTCCAGCAAAGTAAGCACCTACATCAGCCCCCCAAATTAAGAGCATGACGTAAAGAATGAAATAAGTATTCAATCCTCCTGGATAGCTGTTCAATTGAACAAAACCTACCCACATAGGCACTAAAATTACGATACCTATCAATAACCTAACGGCCTGACTACCCCAAATACCCAAAAGCTTAGGGTGGGTTTTAACTAATACAAACGCCAGTAACCACCAAGCAAATGCTCCATACAATATGTCTGGGTCTTGTTCCACTCCAAAATAATGCAACCCATAAATAATGGCAACAACTACTCCTGCATAACCAATACGGGCCACTTGGTTCTTTAAACCTGAGAGGTTAGCCCACTCCCATGCACCTAAAGCGACAATAGCGGCAATAAAAACCATGAATTGTGGGAAGGGTAAAAAAAATATCCCCCCAATCATAATTGGCGCCAAAATCAGCGCAGTTATAAGGCGTTGCTTAAACACGTTAGCTGTCTTCCTGTAATTGTTCGTCTGTGCGACCAAAACGTCGCGTGCGGCTATTATATTCTTCTATTGCCGACCAGAAGTGAGTTTCTTTGAAGTCTGGCCACAATGCATTACTGAACACAAGTTCAGTATAGGCAAACTGCCACAACATGAAATTACTAATCCTAAACTCGCCACCGGTGCGGATGCATAAATCAGGCTCAGGAAATTCATTTAAATAGGTGTACTGACCAAACAGCTCAGGAGTAATTGCTTCAGGGTCTAACTCTCCTGCCTTTACGTCCTGCGCAATGCGCTTGGCAGCCTGACTCATATCCCACCGACCGCCATAATTAGCGGCTATTACCAGGGTTAGGCCGTCATTATCTTTGGTAAGCTGTTGAGCTTTGTATATATGATCTTGAAGAATTTGGCTAAAGCCATTGATATCGCCCATGATAATCAGACGAATATTATGTTCGTGGAGTTTTTTCACTTCTCGTTGCAGTGCATTTAAGAACAGCTGCATTAGAGCGTTAACCTCCCTTTCAGGTCGGTTCCAGTTTTCACTTGAAAATGCAAAAAGAGTGAGTACTTCTACACCCAGCCGAGCTGCCTGCTCAATAACAATGCGCACAGACTTAACACCGCTTTTATGCCCCGCTACACCTGGTAAATGGTGACGCTTGGCCCAGCGGTTATTCCCGTCCATTACGATGGCAACGTGTCGGGGGATTTGCTCAAATGTTGGCAGTTTCTCTGACATGATTAGACCTAATTATAAAGCCATACCTAAGATTCTAAGATATGACTTTACTTAATTTAGGATTATACCTGCATCAAATCTTTTTCTTTGCCAGCTAACAGTTTGTCAACTTCAGCTATAAACTTATCAGTGATTTTTTGAATCTCGTCTTCTGTTTGACGCTCTTCATCTTCACTAATTTCTTTCTCTTTAAGTAACGATTTAACATCGCCATTAGCATCGCGACGAATATTACGTACAGAGATGCGGCCTTTTTCAGCTTCAGCGCGGGCTATTTTAATAAAATCCTTACGAGTTTCCTCTGTAAGCATTGGCATGGGAATTCGGATCGTATCGCCATTGGTAGCTGGGTTGATACCCAAGTCACTTTTCATTATAGCCTTTTCAATAACTGCAATCATTGGCTTTTCCCAAGCGTTAATGGCTAGAGTTCGACCGTCTTCAACAATAATGTTGGCCACCTGTGAGATAGCAGTTGGCGAACCGTAGTAGTCAACAGTAATACCGTCTAAAAGTGAAGGATTTGCACGACCCGTCCTTACTTTTTTAAACGCATCTGTCATAGCACCAACGCTTTTTTGCATGCGCTCTTGTGCATCTTTCTTAATTTCATCGATCATTTTATTGTTCTCCACACAAGATAGTAGTGCCGTCGTCACTACTCATCATAATTCTACCCATAATACCTGGGCTAACCATATTAAATACACGTACTGGCATTTTGTGATCTCGAGCTAACAGAATTGCAGTTAGATCCATTACACCCAATTGACGTTCTAACACTTCATCGTAAGTTAATGTATCAAACTTAACAGCGTTAGGGTTTGACTTCGGATCGGAATCATAAACACCATCGACATTAGTGGCCTTTAATACTACATCAGCTTCTATTTCAATACCGCGCAGGCACGCTGCCGAATCAGTGGTGAAAAATGGATTACCCGTGCCTGCAGAGAAAATGACGACGTCTCCACCTGTCATATGCCGAACCGCACGTCGGCGATCATATGGCTCAACAATACCACTCATTGGGATCGCTGACATAACTCGACACTTAATGTTGCTTCGCTCTAACGCATCACGCATTGCCAAGGCATTCATTACTGTTGCCAGCATGCCCATATGATCGCCTGTAACACGATCTAACCCAGCCTTGCTTAACTCGGCACCACGAAATAAATTACCACCGCCAATCACCAAACCAACCTGAACACCAATGCCTACCAACTGGCCTACTTCTAGCGCCATGGCATCCAAAACTTTTGGGTCAATACCAAACTCTTTATCGCCCTGAAGGGCTTCGCCGCTTAGCTTTAAAAGAACGCGTTTGTATTTAGGGCTACGATTTTCTGTCGCTGGCATATAACACCTCAGTTATTAAGTTCTGAATTCTGCTTAGACTTAAGTTAACACAAAAAAGTCTTTTGTTTTACTGCAAAACCCCAGCATCAAGCGATCAAATAATGCTCAATTTACTGGGGTTATGACACACAAATGCCGAGCAGGGAAAACCAAACTCGGCATTTAATAAGTTAATACGTAGATTAACCTTTTAGCTGTGCAGCTACTTCAGAAGCGAAGTCAATTTCTTCAACTTCGATACCCTCACCCACTTCGATACGGATGAAGCTTAATACTTCAGCACCGGCTTCTTTTGCTAATTTCGCAATAGTAAGCTCTGGGTTTTTAACAAAAGGCTGCTCTAGCAAGCTGTTCTCTTTCAAGAACTTTTGAATGCGCCCGCCCATCATTTTCTCAACGATTGCGTCCGGCTTACCAGCCATGTCAGGTTGAGCCTTGATGATTGCTTTTTCTGCTTCTAATTCAGACTCGGCCATATCAGCAGGAGCAAGAACGCGCGGGTTAACCGCGGTAACGTGCATTGCAATATCTTTAGCCAACTCAATATTACCGCCTTTAAGAGCAACAATTGCTGCTAGACGACTGTTAGAGTGAACATAAGCTCCAACTACATCACCTTCAAGCTTAACGGCGCGACGTGGAGAGATGTTTTCGCCAATTTTTTGAACCAAAGCTTCACGCTCAGCTTCTAAGAGACCAACTACTTCAGTACTATTTGCCTCAAAAGCAGCGGCTGCTACGCTAGCGCCAAATGCTTGGAAATCTTCGTTTTTAGCTGCGAAATCTGTTTCAGAGTTGATTTCAACAAGAATTGCAGAAGTATTATCGGCTGCTGATTTAACAACAACAATACCTTCAGCAGCAGTACGACCCGCTTTCTTAGCCGCTTTCAGACCAGAGTTCTTACGCATTTCTTCGATTGCTGCATCGATGTCGCCATCGGCTGCTGAAAGTGCTTTTTTGCATTCCATCATACCAAGGCCAGTACGATCGCGTAATTCTTTAACTAATTTTGCAGATACAGCTGCCATAGTCGTCACCCAAAAATATATTTAAAAATTATTTGCAAAAAAGGGGGCAAGCCCCCTTTTTTATATTAAAGCACTGTGAGTACTATACTTATTCAGCGGCTTTAGGAGCGGCTTCTTTCTTAGGAGCAGCTTCTTTCTTAGGAGCAGCTTCTTTCTTAGGAGCAGCTTCTTTCTTAGGAGCGGCTTCTTTCTTAGGAGCGGCTTCTTTCTTAGGAGCAGCTTCTGTTTTAGGGGCAGCTTCTTTCTTAGGGGCAGTTTTTTTAGCTGGCGCTTTTTTCGCTGGTGCTTCAGCAGCATCGGCTTCTTTAACAGGAGCCTTAGCACCGGCTTCAGCTTTACCTTCAATTACGGCATCAGCCATGGCTGAGGTGAAGATTTCGATTGCACGGATCGCATCATCGTTACCAGGAATAACGTAATCTACGCCATCTGGGTTACTGTTAGTATCAACGATGCCAATAACAGGGATTCCTAACTTATTAGCTTCTTGAATAGCTATGCGCTCATGATCAACGTCAACAACAAAAAGAACGTCAGGTAATCCGCCCATTTCTTTAATACCACCAATTGAACGCTCTAGCTTGTCCATTTCACGGGTACGCATTAATGCTTCTTTCTTAGTTAACTGCTCAAAAGTACCATCAGCTTTTTGAGACTCAAGAGTACCCAAACGTTTAATAGACTGACGAATAGTTTTATAGTTAGTCAACATACCGCCTAACCAACGGTGAGCAACAAACGGTTGGCTCGCACGGGCAGCTTGATCTTGGATAACTTTAGAGGCAGCGCGCTTAGTACCAACAAACAATACTTGATTGTTTTTAGCCGCTAGGCCTTTAACTAGGTTTAATGCTTCATTAAACGCAGGAACAGTATGCTCTAGGTTAATTATATGAATCTTGTTACGAGCGCCAAAGATGTACTGATCCATCTTTGGGTTCCAGTAACGGGTTTGGTGTCCAAAGTGAACGCCTGCTTTTAGCAGTTCGCGCATGTTTACTTGAGCCATGATATATACCTTTTTATAGGGTTAGGCCTCCATACATCCCATTGTCCAATCTCAGTGAAACTTCTAAAGCTTCAAAAAGACACCCAGAACAGTGTGTCGATGTATGTGCGGATTTAGTTAATTTGCTTGTTTATTCGTAATACATGAAAACAAGCGCGCACTTTATACCATATCCGCCCCTTTAATTGGAAGTAATTAACACTATTTAATGGTAATAAGTCAGTATTTATCCCATTAAATTCAGATATTCATCTCTTGCTCATAATTGCGTATGATGAAGGATAATTTAAAGACAAAGCGAAATTCGGCATCATGGCTGTATCCATCAAAACACCTGAAGAAATCGAAAAAATGCGCATAGCAGGCCGCCTAGCATCTGAAGTACTGGAGATGATAGGGGAGTTTGTTAAACCTGGCGTAACAACCGGCGAGCTAGACAGAATTTGCCACAACCATATTGTAGATGTACAAAAAGGCATTCCTGCGCCCCTTAACTACGGTAACCCCCCCTTCCCTAAGTCTATCTGCACTTCAGTTAACCACGTTATTTGTCACGGTATTCCCACTGACGATAAAGTGCTAAAAAAAGGCGACTCGGTGAATATTGACGTGACTGTTATCAAAGATGGTTACCATGGTGATACCAGTAAAATGTTCTTTGTTGGTGATCCAAAACCTGCTGATAAGCGTTTAGTAGAGATAACACAAGAATGTATGTACAAAGGTATGGCATTAGTAAAGCCTGGATGTCAGCTTGGAGATATCGGACACGTAATTCAACAATATGCCGAATCTAACTACTACACGGTTGTGAGGGAATATTGTGGACACGGTATAGGCGCTGTTTTTCATGAAGAACCGCAAGTTATGCATTACGGTAGGCCTGGTACTGGCTTAACCCTTAAGGAAGGCATGTGCTTTACTATCGAGCCAATGATTAATCAAGGCAAACCACAAAGTAAGCTGCTTCCAGATGAATGGACTGTAGTAACTAAAGATCGTAAGTTAAGCGCTCAGTGGGAACATACCTGCTTAGTAACCGCAGACGGCATAGAAGTCTTAACCCGTCGTAAAGAAGAAGTATTTCCTTGGGAGAAATAGACTCGTTAATATGATGGACCAGGATTTGTTAACTCGCGTTTTTGATAAACAAGCATTTCAAGATAACTTGACGTCTGGTAAGCCAGCAATACCTACCTTTAAAAATGCCATCAAGCACGCCCAAGAAGTTATGCACGATGAGTTTCGTAAAACACTGGATGCCAACATCCTAGTTTATACTCGATCTTGGTTTATGGACCATATATTGAAGGCAGCTTGGGATAAGTTTTTTCCTGCAGACAAAGATAATATTGCATTGCTAGCGGTTGGAGGGTACGGCCGCGGTGAGTTGCACCCTAAATCTGATATCGACATTTTACTACTCAGTAAAGATGAAACCTCTTTTTCTGAGCATAGTAACTCGATGCAAGACTTTATTACCTTTATGTGGGACTTGAAGTTAGATATTGGTCACGGTGTTCGCACACTGGATGATTGTAGTCGTGAAGCTAAAAATGATTTAACCATTGCGACGAATTTAATGGAAACTCGAACCCTTGCTGGGCCAGATACTTTACGAAGTACAATGGCCGATAATACCAGTGCTGAAAATATCTGGCCAAGCGATGATTTTTTTGAAGGCAAGTGGCAAGAACAGGCAGACCGCCATGCAAAACATCAGGATATAGGTTACAACTTAGAACCAAATATCAAAAATGGCATAGGGGGCTTGCGTGACCTTCATACAATCGTGTGGATTTTACAGCGTCACTTCGGCAGCAATAAATTAGAAAGTCTTAGCAGCAAAGCCATATTGAACGATTTTGAGTATGGTATGTTTAATCGGTGTCGTGATTTTTTATGGCAACTAAGATATGCGCTGCACATGGTTACCGATCGTGAAGAAGATCAATTGTTATTTGATTTCCAACAAGAGATTGCGGCAGTACTGGGCTTTGAAGATCAACCTGACAAGCTTGCAGTTGAATGCATGATGCACCAGTTTTATCGATATAGTATTGCAATGGAAGAACTTAATGGTCTTTTAATGCTGTTATTTAAAGAGATTATCGTAGAAAGTAAAAAAGACGCGGTGGTCGAGCCCATTAATGAATACTTTCAGAGTCGTAACGACTACTTAGAAATAATTGACCCAACTTTATTTGATCACACACCTAATGCGATACTTGAAGTTTTTTATAATATGGCAACCGATGATACATTAAAGGGGGTGCGTGCTAATACTATTCGCGCGCTTAGAGATCACCGACATGTCATTGATGAAAACTTCAGATCAGATCCTGATAATACTCGCACCTTTATTGCGATTCTACGTAATCCTAATAATGTGGTACGTGAATTAGAACGTATGATGCGTTATGGAATTTTAGGCCAATACATACCTGAGTTCGGCGATATTATAGGTCATATGCAACACGACCTATTTCATAGCTACACAGTTGACCAACACAGTTTTAGGGCTGTTAAGTTCATGCGTCACTTACGCTTTGGTGCTGAAAAACAACTGTTCCCATTAGCATCTAAATTAATCCACAATATCCCTAAAAAAGAAATTTTGTATATTGCCGCTCTGCTGCATGATATTGGAAAAGCTTTACCGGGTGAGCACGAATTAACGGGGACAGAAATTACTGAGCAATTTTGTATTCAACACGGCTTGAGTCAAAAGGATACAGATCTGATTACTTGGTTAGTTAAAAATCATTTATTATTTTCCCAAGCATCCCAGAGAATTGACTTCGCAGACCCAGATGCCATTCATCACCTTGCTACCCTAATCGGTACTACCCGACATTTAGACCACCTATTTATTTTATCCGTAGCCGATATCTACTCTACAAATAAAACACTCTGGACTAGCTGGCGGGCAGAACAAATGCGCACTCTTTATAGCGAAACTTCTCGAGTAATTCGTAGAGGTTTAAACACCCCAATTGATAAAGACGAATGGGTAAAAGAAACACAAGACCTAGTAATTGAGCGCATGATTGATCATGGTTATACTGAGCAAGACTTATTTAAGCTTTGGGATAATCCTGGTGACGAGTATTTCTTGCGAGAAAGTGTAGATACTCTAACGTGGCATTCGCTAGCTTTGTTTAAACATGGTAACTCTGAAAAGCCATTAGTATTGATTGGTAATACCAGCAATGAAGCCAATGAAGGCGCAACACAAATCTTTATTTATATGAAAGATCAACCGCATTTATTTGCTGTTATGACTGCTGCATTAGACCAACTGCATCTTAATATTCAAGACGCACGAATTATAACCTCGGCAAACAACAACGCACTTGATACCTATATTATACTGGACGAAACTGGCAACCCAATTACCGAAGAAGTTCGATTAGAAAAGATCAAAAGCACACTTGAGAATATATTAGAGAATACTTCGGACTTCCCTGACTTAATTCAGCGCCGAACATCTCGTATGCTTAAGCAGTTTGATTTTAAACCAAGGGTTTATTTAAGTAACGACCCCTTTACTAAACGCAGTTTATTAGAAGTAATTGCTCCTGACCGCCCTGGTTTACTTGCTAGGATGGGGCAAATCTTCATGGATTTTGATTTAACATTAGAAACTGCGAAGATACTCACAGAGGGAGAAAAGGTTAATGATATATTTTATCTTACAGATAAAAATGGAGACCCTATTAGTGATCTTGATGTATGTATGCAATTAAGGAATGCTGTAATTTCAGAACTTGAAGACCAAGTAGAACTGCAAGCTAGTATTTGATGGCTGCATGGCAACCCCCTCCGATGCCATCATTAAGTTACACACTATACCTATCTAGATTTTATGATGATAAATATAAATATCTTTATGCTCATCAAAGCCCCCAAGATTTGGACACGTTTGCGCCTGATAACTTGCCACTGGACCGTATTGGGCTAACTTGGTTTGAGCTTGGCTTTCAGCCCAAATAAGTGGAGACTGCTGTGAGAATAAATGCTCTGCTAGCCTATGATTTCTAGGGTCATATAAAACATCACCAACTACTAGTAAGTCTAAATGTTCCACTTCAGAGATATCAGTACATATAGAGACTTCCATTGCATTTTTACTAGCATTTAACTGACTGGCTAATAATGCCTGGTGATCTAAATCACATACCCATGCTGCTTTAGCCCCTGCTTTTAATGCAGCCAAAGCCACAATTCCGCTGCCTGCACCAAAATCACAAATCGTCTTGTCGTTTACCAGTTGGGGATGGTCTAAAATATACTTAGCTAAGGCTCGACCGCTAGACCAAGCAAATGCCCAGTAAGGCATATTGCCCCAAATTTTATCAACTTGCTCTGGACTGTATTCATTTTTTTCGATACTGCTATCGAGTAAATATAGGTCAAAACCTAACTCTTGAATATTCACTAAGGTTAAGTTTGCATTAAATAAATCTGCAACCTGAGCTTGCAATGCATCAAGCATCCTATTACTTATTATATTATTCATAATGGCGTTTGTTCTCTAGTACTTTTTCCACATAACGTCGAGCTTCATGGCTGGGCTGTTTTTTTCTTAGTCGCCATAAAACATCATCTGAGCTTAAGCTATTTATATAAGCGATGGCTTTTTTACGATTTGGGTGAAAGGTTTTAAATACATTTCCTGCTCCACCATTATATGCGCTGATAATACAATAAAGTTGACTAGTTGGATTTTCTATTGCTGACAGATAGCGATCCCGCAAAAGACTTAAATAGGCGCTGCCTACAATTATATTATTTTCTGCATCGAACAAATAATTACGAGATGGTTTACCTGACTTTTTAAGAACTAAATTAAACACGTCAGTTCCCGCTGTCGATGGAATTATTTGCATTAAACCGTAGGCATTTGCATGACTTACTGCAAATGGATTAAAACTGCTTTCAGTTTCAATAATAGCTAAAATCAAAGCTTCAGGTAGATTAAACCGGTTACTCGATTGCTCTACCCAAGCTTTTATTCCTTGTGCCGCCACTTGTTTTCTATTTTTTACTAAATCTATTTTAACCTGATAGAGCAAACCATTTTGAGTTTCTCGTACTTCTAAGTGATGATCGATTAAATAATTGGCAAAATTATTAGCACGCCACTTATAACTAATGGACTTACCCATTTGGTCTAATACTTGTCCCAGCAAAAATGGCTTACCATTGGCATCAATTTTAGTAGCCGAATATATATCCACACCACTAGGATCATCTGGTGTTAATAAGGCTGTGACTATTGCGGCTTTTAATTGTTCTTTAGGTTCGCTGGTGGCCAGTGTTTCTACTACTAACAGTCCCTTTTCAAAGTCCACCTTGGCACGACTTAAATAATCATCTAAGTATTTCACATAAGATTTTTGACTAGCAAAACTCGCCTCTTCACCCCAGCGCTGGCTTACTTGATCATTGAAAAAGGCGTACTCAAGCAATAAAGCTTGTACATCAACAGGCATAGAGACAAAGTTTGCAGGCAGACCACTCTCTGAGGCAACTGATAAGTTTGGTGTCACTATAAGTGAAAGAGAGGCACTTACTAAACACAAAAACGATAGAACTTTAAACAAGGTTAATATCCATACTTTTATCAAGCTTACATCATAATAGGGGCAAAAAAATGCCCTTTAAAGAAAGGGCATATTTTCATGTTCTGATATTTTAAGCAACAATCTAACGGGCTTCACGCCTCAAAGCAGAAGAGGTGAATTCTTTCCGTTTAAATGTTACATCAGTAGAAATTGGTTCGCGCTCGTTATCTAAACCCTCGGCAAAGTAACGGCCATTTTCTAAATCATAAGTTACGTCTAACGTGGTATAAACCATAGGTATATCATAGTAATTAATGGTGTGAGACTCTGACAGCTGAAGTAACTTACCATTAACATCATATTCTTCAGCTAATAATATTTGCCATGTGTCTTCGTCAAAATAATAACGGCGCTTAGCATATTTATGCTGTATGCCTGTTCTTAATGCGGCTTCTATTATCCAAACACGATGATTTTCATAGCGCATTAATTTTGGGTTCAAATGGTAGCCACCAACAATATCATTCAGTTTTAAATTTCCTTGGTGGACTTTATAGGCATTGTAAGGAATGTACCTTTCAGCCTTACCAATTATCTTCCAATTATATAGGTTGGGTGCACCATTAAACATATCAACCTGATCAATAGTGCGTATATTCCCACTATCAGTATTGGTGGTATCGTATGCTAAATTTGGATTACGACGAACTCGACGCTGGCCCGGGTTGTAAGTCCATGATTTACGAGGTGAAAGAACCTGATCTAAAGTTTCATGTATTAATGTCATTCCCCCTTTAAATTTAGCTGGAGCAATAGTTTTACGTTTTAAGTAAAATATTTTGTTATCAATTTCTTGTAACGTAATATTTGGTTCACTGTAAGCAAAATAGTACTTATATTCCCGAGTCCTGAAGTTTGTATCTCCATTGGATGTAGAATCCATAGTCACAGCCGTGGACTCCCATCTTAAGCCTCTATAACGCAAAGTATGATTCCACAATACTTCTAATCCAGTTGCTGGAATAGGAAACGGGCTACTCATGATTGTATCTAGAACACCGCTACCGTATTTCTGTAGAGTGGCAGTAGTAGCATTATTTTTAACCGCATCATAAACAAATTCTGGGTAAGCTGCACTGCGATGGGTTGGGTATACGTTAATTTGATAGCTTGGGTATTTGCTCAGTAACTCCATTTGGCCTTTTGTTAAAAAGTCCTTGTGCTGCTGCATATTCTGAGAATTAATTTGGAACTTTGGCTTATCCCCAGCATATGGATCTGCATGAAAATCACCAGATTTATAATCTGTTAAAGGCTTTGAAATACCCCCTGTCCAAGCAGGAATAGTTCCAGATTTGTTACCCGCTTTCTCTGCACCCATTGGGGTGAGGTCTTTCCCTAGACGATTAGCTTGTTGCTGAGATACTTTAGCCAACCCTTCTAATGAAAACAACATAATAGTCAGTAATGCTGACCATCTTGCGATTACATTCATTTAAAACTCCTATTTCAAGAATCTAAAGCCAGCCAAATTATGCTGGGCTACGTTAACAATTAATTTAGTTATATAAACGGACCAATCATGCCATAACTGGTAATAATTCACTAGGCTGGAATTGACCACTCCATATTCAAAAATATCAGAAAACTAATCAAGTATAGATCGATTTATACGATTATCTCAAAAACTCGATGATAGTTACTATTGGTTAATTCGAAGATTTTTTGTAAACCTTGCGACCTTAGTTTGGCTATATGCTCTGCTATTTTTGGAACATTTAATGGTGTATTTACAACACCTTTGGCAAAAGAAGGGGGCATGTCAGGGCTGTCGGTTTCCAACACAAAACCGTCATCCGGCAAATACGCCACTAGGCTATGCATAGCCTTTGCTCGCTCATGGGTTAACGCCCCACCCAAGCCCAGGATAAACCCAGCATCTAAATAACGCTTCGCCTGTTGCTTACTGCCAGAAAAGCCATGAATAAATCCACCGAAAATAGAACCTTCACCTTTTACCATCTTCAATAACTGATCGTGAGCTTTGCGACAATGCACCACAATGGGTAAAGAATTCTGTTGAGCGATAGCCAACTGGCAGCTTAATAGGTCTAACTGCTTGCTGAAACCAGATTCATCTAACATAAAGTCTAAGCCTATCTCCCCTATTGCTACTGGAGAATGGTAGGCCACCGCTTTTGCGAGGGTATCCAAATGACTGACCTCATGATTGTTTAAAAAATAAGGGTGTAGTCCCAAAGCAACATCTATAAAGCTTGGTTTGATTTGTTTGAATAATAACAATCGATCGAAATGTTGTGCAGATATGGCAGGGACTAGAACACGCTGACAACCTGCTTGCTGTAAGGACTGAATTAGCCCAACTGAATCAGGATAATCATCAAAATCAAGATGACAGTGGCTATCTATCCATTGCAAAGAAAAACTCCAGCTAAAATCAAAAGATAAAACCCCTAAACTCATTTTCAAATATAACAAAATTTGCTATAAACAGATTAGCTTAGTTTTAGGTTAACATAGTAGTTGCTATCTACTCACTTGAGCGCTTAAATAATATCAACACTGTGACGGTGTCTAAAAGTATTATAAATAAATACGACTTATAAAGGTAATTTATTGATTTATAAAATATATGATATTAAAACAAAAAATTTATGAGTTTAGGCAAGGTTTTTGCGTAATAAATAAGAATTAGTCAAAAAGCAATCCATTAGGGATGCCTAGGAGGTAGGCCATGGATATTACAACTCAAGAATTACGTGAACAGATCATTCATCCAACCTTAGAATATTTAGGCAAGCCTGGATTAGGTGCAGAAAATCTATTGGTAGCCATTGTTAGCCAGAAGCAAAAGCTAACATCATTAAAACAGAAGTCGTCAAAGGGCCTAGGTCCATTTAATATTGACAGTAATGTCCATCAAACCGTATGGGACAAATACTTGGCGTTTCACCCTGATCTGGCCAGTCGTATTCGTGGCCTAGCCTCACAGCGTGCATTCTTAGAGGACCCGCACAGCGAACTGGCAACTAACCTATGTTATGCCACCGCAATTGCTTGGGTGATTTATATTTTGCGCCCAAGTGAGATATTGACTTCTGCAGCTTAAAACGGTTTAAGCGCAGAATTATAGGTTAAATTTGTGGCTGTCTATTAGTCTGTTTAATGACTCGATAATTGATTAAAATATTCCAGCTAGTGACCGTCTTAAAAAGATTTGTGTTTCGTAGAAAAGCCCCCCCCCTGATATACTCCTTTCATGAAGCCATTCCATTTAAAACAGTTTTCTATCAATCAAGACAAATGCGCCATGAAAGTAACGCTGGACGCGTGTTTATTGGGAGGCTTGTGTGCGCAATTTGTTAACCAAAGCTTATGGCTATCGGATGAGATACCCAACGCCACTCTAGACATTGGCAGTGGCACAGGATTACTAAGTTTAATGTTGGCTCAAACCGGTTTAAAAAACATAATTGGGGTTGAATTGGATCCAGCTGCTGCCATTCAAGCCCAACAAAATATTAATGATAGTCAATTCAAGGACCAGATAACAATTGTTCAATCAGATATTCAAAATTATAGTTCGGAACATAAGTTTAACCTTATTGTCAGTAACCCGCCTTTTTTTACTGACAATTTAAAAGGTCCTAATCAACAACGCAATCAAGCTAGACACAATGATGGTTTAAGCTTTTCAGATCTAGCCATCTCCATCAGTGAGCTTTTAGCTGTACAAGGAACGGCTTGGATACTTTTACCCTGCGATGAATTTTCTCGATTTGAAGAAATTGCAACCCATAATAGCTTAGTAATACCGTCAAAGTACTGGATTAAAAGTCAGCAAACTAGCTCTCCCCACCGAGTGGTATTTGCATTGCAACATTCAGACTCGAATAATATCCAACCTTTTGAAAAAACTTTTGTTATCAAAACACACTCTCAGGCAGACTATTCTCCTGAATTTAAACAATTACTAACAGATTATTATTTGAAATTGTGAAACTGCCTATCAGCTCGTTTCAATTTATTGTTATGGTAAGTTTAAAGCTGCTTTTAGTGTCGAATTTTATGCTAGGACTCTTTAATCCGACCTTAATTCAAGCAAGGAAAAAAGAAGCCTCTACCAGCCACATCTATAATATTTAATAAAAACTATAAAATTCTAGACTTTTCTGTCTATACCAATACCAAGCAAAAAGAGGCTGACTTCTTTGCGTTTTTATTACCAAGAGCACAGGCATCGAATGCAGCCATAAGAATTGAGAGGGCAAAATTAGTCTCAATCAAACCTGATCGAAAGTTATCCAGTTCAGAACTGAGCAGATTGACTGAACCAGCCAAAAAAGAAAAATAGGTCAATCTCCAACTCAAATAATGCATAAATAACTATTACACCGAGTCATATAATCCCTTTATCTTTGATATTGGCACAAGCCGCCAATAGGTCAGCATGGGGGACTTCTCGATTTTCCAAACAAGGCAATAACCTATAAAGGTAAAATAGAATTCGTTAGCTGAATATGGTTCTGCTAATTAGACAAACGACCAAGTAATAAAGCGACTAATTTTATTACCCTGTTGCATTTCATGTACATTACAAGATGTGGCTTTAGCCCATTTGATCTTATCTATCAGTGCTTTGATATTTTCTTTTTTAGAAATTAAGCAACTGAATAAGCCAACTTGATCGGCCACTTGCTTGCTTTCATTAATTATATTGCTGATAAAGGCTAGCTCTCCCCCTTCACACCAAAGCTCATTGCTCTGACCTTCAAAATTTAATGTTTTCTCTGAATGATTAGACTTTAAATTTGATTGGCGCTTTTTTTTATTACGAATTAAGTTATTGTTTTTTCGCAAGCTGCCTGCATGTGCATCGGCAGCTGACTTATGAAAAGGTGGATTACAACAAGTCACATCGTAATAGTCATTAGATGCAATAATTCCGTTAAAAATATGCCTACTATTAGGTTGAAGCTTTAACTTAATCGAATTTATTAACGCTGGATTTGCATCGATAATAGATTGTGCATTATTAACAGAACCTTGATCGATGTCGGTGCCTAACCAATTCCAGCCAAATAAAGCCTGACCTGCAATAGGATAAATTAGGTTAGCGCCAGTGCCAATATCTAAAGCATTAACTTTATTGCTAGTCTGTACTTTGCCCATGCTAGCTAAATGACTAACAAGTACATCGTTCAAACCCAACAAATAATCTACCCGACCAGGAATAGGCGGACATAGGTAACCCTTAGGAATATCCCATTGAGTCAAGCCATAATGATTAATTAATAAGGCACGATTCAGTTGTTTAACCGCAGCAGGGTTTGAAAAATTAATGGTGTCACGGCCATGTTTAGACTGGGTAATAAAAGGTTTTAAATCTGCACATGCCAGCACGAGTGCCGACATATCATAGCCATTTAAATGAGGGTTGTTAGGATGCAAATGAAATACCTACACCACCCAAATTACAGTAACCGTCAGGTACTTTATGCAAGTACTGCTGATGCCCATCTTCAGCCATATAAAACTCTTTAGCCTTTTTAATTTCAGTAGTGATTTCTGCCTTACCTGCTTTTGTTAAACTGGCTTGATACAGGGTACGACTTTTATCAGCCATCATTTTTTGCATATCATCAATCCAATAAATGGCAGAACGATACTGAGTACCTTGATCATTACCTTGGCGCATTCCTTGAGTAGGGTCATGACTCTCCCAAAATAATTCTAGCAGCGTCCAGAAATCAGTGATTTCTGGATTAAATACCACCATGACTACTTCGGTATGCCCCGTGTGGCCACTACAAACTTCTTCATAGGTAGGGTTTTTAGTAAAACCACCGGCATATCCTACCGCGGTACAATAAACACCTTCTTGCTGCCATAACAAGCGCTCAACACCCCAAAAGCAACCCATGGCAAAATATGCTTTTTGAGAGTTTTTAGGCCAAGGTCCATCCATGCCTCTACCCAAAACACAATGCTTACTCAATATTGGCATTTTTTCATTGCGACCTGGTAAAGCTTCTGTCGCCGTGATCATATCTATTTTGCCCATAAGAAAACCTACTTAAATTTAATAATTGTATTCATTTAAAATAAATCGAATTGTGGAGCATCGTCAGATTTATTACTAGATTTTTTATTTTTAAATTTTTCTGTATCAGAAGAGACACTGGTAATTGGCTCTTGATTTAGTTGTTGGCTTTTCACTGTATCAACAGCGTCACCTTTCCATAGCAAATCACCTAGACCACTGGCTCTTTTCACTTTCTTTTTTAGCGAAGACTTTAAAACTCGTCCGTCAGCCAATATTGTTAACTTGTTTTTCGCTCGAGTAATACCTGTGTATATTAATTCCTTAGTTAGCACAGGCACAGAATAATTTGGTAAAACCAATGCACAATGATCAAACTCTGAACCCTGACTTTTATGTACTGTCATGGCATAAACAGTGTCGTGTTTTGGTAATCTAGATGGCTGAATCCATCGAACATTTTGATCAACACCAATGAACGTAGCCTTTAGAGCAACCTCCCCTTGTTGGTTTTTATAAGGTAGTAAAATCCCCACGTCACCATTATATAAATTTAAATTGTAATCATTCTCTAATACTATAATCGGTCGACCATTGTACCACTGTGACTCGTCTTTTAATAAGCCAGCCTGACGTAAGCCTTCTTCTATAGCTTCGTTGATACCTGCCACACCCAACGGGCCTTTTTTAAGTGCGCATAGTATTTGATAGGCACCATATTGTCGATGCAATGCCAATGTACTTTTGTCATCCATCCCATCAGAATTTACTTGCTTAATAAGAGCGATGAACTCGTTACAGGCTGCCTTAGTAAATGTCACATAGCTTTCATCATTTAGGGAATGAACATCAATATCTTTATATCCGTGCTTTTCAGCTTTTTGCCATTCACTGTAACAGCCCTGATTTGCAGCTTTAGCAAGATGTCCGATACCGCTATTCTCATCAAATCGATAACTCTTTTTTAAATGACAAATATGATTTCGAATCGATGCCCCTTGCGCTTCAATAAAAGGCTCATAATCAGCAGGGACCATTTGAGTTAATGCCTCTATTACATCTAGGCTATAGCCATGCTCTTGCTCGTTGTCACAAATGTCAGCCAACACACTGCCTGCCTCTACTGAGGCTAGCTGATCTTTGTCCCCTAGTAAGATAATTTGCCCATGGTGTGGCATAGCTTGAATTAGTTTAGCCAGTAACGGTAAGTCCACCATAGACGCTTCATCAACAATCAGTACGTCTAGATGCAAGCGATTATGATGATTGAATTTAAATCCACCTTGTCTGTCTCGCTGCAATAACCGGTGCAGAGTTTCCGCATTTTGTGGAATGTTATTTTTTATGATGTCATCAACATTTAACTCAGCTTTAGCATTGGTTATAGATTGCGTTAAGCGCATAGCTGCTTTGCCAGTTGGCGCTGCAAGTTTAATAATGGGATTACGTTGAAAATAACTCTGGTACTGATGAATAATTAACGCCAGTAAACGAATAACTGTGGTAGTTTTACCAGTACCTGGACCACCGCTAATTACAGAGAATTTATTTTGGGCCGCAATACAGGCTGCGACCGCTTGCCAGTTGACCTCCTGCTTATCTTCAATACTTATTTCAAACAAAGATTGAAGCAACGCTTTGTTATCTTTCATTGACCAAGGCATAGTCTGTAATCGAGAGTGTATTCCCTTGGTTAAACTTGTTTCATAATGAAAATAGCGCTGTAAGTAGACTGAATCACCACGCAATACCAATGGGCATTGGTTTAATGGTTTAGAGTTAATAGGTTGATCAATCACATAAACTAATTGGCTATGGTTAAGCTGTAACTTTAGCTCTAAGCCTTCATTTACCGTAATAACTGAATCGCCAGCAGCAAGGTTCAGACAAACATTACCTCGACCAAGCTCATAGCTCACTAAAAAACCAGCCACTTCGATGGCTGTATTTGATGGCTCTAAATCTACTAAGAACTTAGCAAACTGTTTGTCTAGTGAACGAATATCGTGTTGATCCAAACGCGACAAAAGGTTATTTAAATTCATAGCTCAAACCCCATTTGTCCACGCTCTAATTGATCTTGATAATTGCCAGAAGTTTTGGCTATTTCAATCACTGGATCTTTTTTAACTTCTGCACTAATCAATTCATCTAAAGCTTCTATTAACCCTCTCTCTGGTTTATGAAAAAATTGTCCAAGATTATTATCAAGATTTAACCCCCGTAAAAATAAATAATAACCACCGCCAATGTGCTGATCATAGTCGTAGTTAGATAGTCGTAAGCGCAACAATCGGTGTAAAGCCAAGGTGTATAACACCAGTTGAATATCGTACCTATGATCAGCCATGGCCAATTCTAATTTTTCAAATTGATAATCTGAGAATTCATGACCAAGGTGATTGGATTTATAATCAAGAATAAAATACTGATCATCCCAGCAAAAAGTTAAATCGATAAAGCCTTTCATCATGCCTTTAATGGTTCTAAAGTCCACGTCATTAACCGGGCAATCTAATACTGAATATTGATTTAATAACCGGTTAAAATCTACTGAACTTAACTTAGATATTGGAAAATAAAATTCCATCTCCACCTGTTTAAGATCATCAGTTAACTTAGTTAAGCTTAACCCTGGATGACTTAAAGGTGAAGTTAATATCACAGTTAACCATTGCTTGGTAACGGCCAACCATTTTTGTTCGATACCAAAACGAGTTAGTAACTCAATTACAAGCTTATCTAGTACCTGTTGATCCATGTTTTCTGGTAAACAGGTAAAGTCAACATTTTCTAACAACGTATGTAAAAAATTACCTGCATGGGCACCCTTAGGGAACGAAAACTGGTCCTCTACCAACTTGTCTACCGTATCGTCTATGTTATCGCTGTTATTATTAACCCCATCGTCATCTAAATTAAATCGTACTGTATGTGGTGCATGATGATGCCTAACCAATGAAGAAAAACTAGATAGCTGCCAATCACGCTTTATGCGTCCAGTGTATTTACGTGCCGATAACGCTGACTCGGTAGTGGTTTGGTTAATCACCGTAATAGAATCTAAAACAGGATCATTGGAAAATACATCTGAATCAAGTGCCGATAAATAATCCCAAATATTAGGTACTTCCGACTTTCCTAGATCGCCGAACAATACATATTTTAATGCGCTATCCATTATAGACTTATTTAACAGGTGAGAACCTTTAGCAATAGGTAGCGTAGGAATAGACACATAACATTTTGTAGCAGCACGGGTTAGCCCAACATAAAGCAGCCTAACTTCTTCGGCTAAGCCCTCTTGTATCCGAGCAGGTTTAAAGTCCCCTGCTAGATCGCACATTAATTGATCAGCATCCTGGTCAAAAAATATTTCATCTTTCGACTCTGTTCCATTCCAACAATATGGTAAAAATACAATAGGGTACTCCAGACCCTTAGACTTGTGCACTGTAACAATTTGAACCAGGTTTGAATCGCTTTCTAAGCGCAATTGTTTTTGATCGCCGTCACCTAATAACGATCCAGTAACCTGCTGGTCAAACCAGGTCATTAGCCCCTGCATACCCTGCACGTCACTGGTGGTTTCTTGCAGTAATTCGGCTAGGTGCATCATATTAGTTAAAATGCGTTCGCCATCGGTATTGGTCAACCAAGCTTGTGGCAGCTGTCGATGGTGCAGCCAAGTCATTATCATTGGCATAATGCCTTGCTTTGTCCAAGTATTATGGGCTGAATAAAGTTGTTCTAACTGTTGTTCCCATTTCTCTTCGTTGTCGAAGCACTGTTGCAACTCGGCCAACGATAGCTGCCAAATTGGGTGTGCAATGGCATTACGATATTTCCGTTCACTTAACCCATGCACAGCTTGCAGTAACATTAACAAACCCTGCGCTTCGGCCGACTCAAACACATTGTCTTGGCCAACGTATACACAACCTACTCCACGTTGAGTCAATGCATTTTTTACAATTTGGGCCTGACGGCCACTTCGAACTAAAACAGCAATATCTTTTGCTTTAAGCTTTTCCAACTGATTTTCATTATTGGCTAATACAGCACCACCTTGATCTGAGGTATTCAGTAACACAGAAATTTGCTCGGCACAGTCTTGTGCAAGTTCCTCTACTAAAGCCGAAGCGCTGCTAATTTCTTTTTGGTCGGTATTAATATACTTCCAAGATAGTGCTTTTTGTTGTTGCCCATTTATCTTTAAACGATCAGCATTATCCTTCGCTTTAACGCTAATAAACGGAATATCATTGTCATAAATAAACGGTTTATTGTGCTGAGTAAAAATAGTATTAACGGCTCTGACCATTCCTTCAGTTGATCTATAGTTGGTGTCTAGATTGTAACCTTTTGTCACTTCGTTTTTAGCTTTAATATAAGTAAATATATCAGCACCACGGAATTTATAAATGGCTTGCTTAGGATCGCCAATCATAAACAACGCTAGAGATTCTTTATCAATAAACCCTGACTGATCACTAGAAGTGTTAACATATAATTTTCTAAATAATGCATATTGTGCCGCATCTGTATCTTGAAATTCATCAACCATAGCCACAGGATATTGCTTGCGTATTGGGTCAGCTAGCTGTGAATCTTCATGTTTATCTAATGCATAATTTAAATTAGTTAACAGGTCGTCAGTGGCGACTATGAGCTTTCTTTCTTTTAGTAACATTAAGCGCTGTTTAATTTTCTTTGTAAGACTAATACGCCAAATGCGAAGTTCGTAGTCTTTCGCTTTATGGTAAGGCTCATGATAATCACTAACTTTTTGAAAGCAGTCACTTAAACTGTGGTTTATCGGATCACCGCTCTTTTTAATCGACTTAACCAGTCCAGCATGGGTAAAGCTATTTAATGCCGTTAACAAATCTTTGCTAGTTACTTTTTGACCAGCAAAGAATAACTCAATATTATTAATTTTTGTGCCAATGCCTTTTCCAAATGTTCCGTTCAAATCTTTATTGCTTTTAATTTCGTTAATAAAATATTCACCATTGACCTGCCATTGCTCCTGTAATTGGTCTTTGGCGCTATTATAATTCTTCGCCGCCGTTTCAAAGTCTCCTGGTGTTTCACCTAAATGAAAGTCAACATCACGGTATAGTAAATTCCGGGTTTGCTTTAGTAATGTCTCAGGAGAATTCCACTGATTTATAATGAGTGAAAGAGTCTCGCCTTTTAACGGATAAATTGACGACCGCCATACATCTTGAACAGCCTGAATTAAAATATCAGCTTCGTTAATAATCAGTTCGAAATCTCCCGACACATTGGCTTCTACCGCATGCTGTCGTAAAAGCTTTTGTGCAAAGCCATGAATAGTATAAATAGCGGCTAGGTCCATTAACTGCAAAGCGTCTTTTAATCTTTGCTTTGCAGCCTGAATTTTCTCTTGGTCTAACTGGGATCGGATCATCTCAATGACGGGGTCATTACTCTGAGTATTACTGAAGTCTGCCAGGGCTTGTTTTAAACGGCCACGAATTCTGTCTCTTAACTCTTCGGTAGCCGCACGAGTGAAGGTCACGACTAATATATTTTCTGGACTGAGGGCCTTACATTGATGACCAATAATTAAACGTAAATATAAACTGGTGATTGTATACGTTTTGCCTGTACCTGCGCTGGCTTCAATTAACCGCACTCCACTTAGAGGTAATGTATTAACGTCTAAAGGTTCCGTGCTATTGCTTATATGTGGAGATGAATCGAATGTAAGATCAGCCATGAGTAGTAATCTCCATCAGTTCTACCCAAGGGGCGTATAGAACATCGCTCATTAACAAGGTTTGCTCTGGTATTTCAGTCAGCTGCTCAAAACAACGAATCACATGTAAATCTTCTCGCTCACCTTCCCTAGGATATGGACCAGTAGTACCATTGAATACTTTAAGACTATTCACCGAATGATTGTATTCTTTACCCCCTTGGTTAGCAGGACGCCTTAGTTCCCAAGCTGTTTCTGGCAATAAAGCCAGTGGTTGCTGTCGCGATTTAATATAATATTCAAGCAAGGTTTTTATGTACTCTATTGCCTCTGGGCGCGCTAGTGGCTTTATGCATAATACTGTATCTTGACAGATTAACTTTGCATTAAACTGATTACCCATAGCGCATAACAGGCTATGTTCTAATAATAGTTTTATCACATATTTAGCTTTTAATTTACTGGGTATTACCTGAATAAGTTTCTCATTATATATATTTGAAAGCCAACCGAGTATAGAAATAGGCTGTGCCTCTTTATTATCAAATAACGATCTTATACATACATTAATTTCCAGTGGCTGTAATACAGGATTAATCAACTCAGCTTCGCAATGGGCTAAAATAGGTGCAATAGACAATTCTATCTTTTGAATTTGTTTTTCACCAATTTCACCAAAAGCTAATTGCCCTGCGGTGATTTCATTGCTGTCAATAAATGGACTAGCCTGTTCATCAAAACCCTGATCTAAATTCTCATTCGAGTTTTTATTGCCAATAATATTTCGCATGCCTTTTTCTAACAACTGGGACTTTATTTTAAATATAGTTAGCTGATCTAAATCAAATGGTTCGTCATTCTCTTGAGCTTCAGCCCAAATTGAAAGATTAATGTTAAGAACTTTATTTAAAAAATCTTTAGATGGGTTTTGATAAAATTGTATAAAATCCTCCATAAAAATATCTGTAATTTCTATTTCTGACACGGCCAATCTATTTTTCTCAACATTAGTATTGGCAGTACTGTTTAGTTCAGTTCTGGATTTTTTGTCAAGAGCAGCGTCATGCACTTTTAGCCAGTCTCTATTAAAACTGTATAAAGATGTTTTATCTGAAAAATACAACTCATTAAAGGGTTGCAAAGGATGCTGTAAAAACAGAAGGTCTAACGGCTGCTTGCCATCAGCATATTGAAATCCCACTTGCAGATAATCTAAAAATTCAGCTAGCACCACAGATGGTGTCATGGGCTTGTCTTCTTTTTGATCACGGCTTTTATAGCTTAACCACAAAGATTCACGGGCCGATAATATGGCCTCTAAAAATAAATAGCGGTCTTCATCACGTCGACTACGATCCCCTAAACGGCGCTTAAATCGCATCAAATCTAACGAGTTAGGTGTCACCGATCTTGGATAATCTTGATCATTTAAACCCAACACCGCTACAACTTTGAATGGAATGCTGCGCATGGGCAGCAAAGTACAAAAATTTACTTTTCCCACCATAAAGTGTTGTGAGCCACTGCTTTTTTGTAATTTCTGTTTTAACGCATCTACAACCACACTAAACGATAATGCTTGTTCATACGAAACTCGCTGTATGGCCTCTACCCAGGACTCTGTGGCCTGATATATGTGCTCTAACACCGGCTGTTCGATCTCGGTAACATCAAACATTTTATGGATTAAAGCATGTACCGATTGTGACCATTCAGCGGCTGTTTGCAGTTGCTCGCTACTTTGAATAAATTCATGAAGGTCTTCTACAAATTCAATTAGCGGCCCAAGTAATACTGCATTTAATCCTTCTACGGATTGTATTGGGGCAATACCGTGAATAAGATGACTTTCTGCCCCCACTGCATAACCCATTAGCAAACGCTTAAACCCGAATAACCAAGTATTCTGCTCCCATGATGGTAATCCCTGTTGCTTGCGGTGTTCGGCGTCGAATCCCCAACGTACACCCGCCTCGACCAACCAATCACTAAGTTGAGGCAACTGATGTTCGGCAATATCATATGCGCGATAAATTGCAGGTACTTCCAACAGACTAATCACATCGCTAAAATTAAGACGCCCATAAGGTAATTCTAATAAGCTAATAAACGCAGCAAGTAATGGATGCTCGGCCTGAATCGGACGGTCTGAAATTGAGTACGGAATATGATGAGCCGAGCTGTTAAACACCGCATCGATGTATGGTGCGTAACTGGCAACATCTGGGATCATTACCACTACCTCTTGTGGGTCGATTGATGTGGTTGAAAACACGTTTAATAAATGATCATGCAGCACTTCTATTTCACGCATAGCACTGTGGCAACCCACCACTTGAACACTGTTGTCATTTTGACTGATTTCAGTTTTAGAATCTTTGGCTTGCTGTAAATTGAGTATTTGATTTTGAATACAGGCTAAAACTGTCTCTGATTCTGATTCATAAAACATTGGCTGCTCTTCAACATGGCCAATATCTAATAGCATGCGCTGAAAATCTTTTCCCATTACTCCTAATGACGCTAATAGGTCATTTCCTGCATCCGCCAGCTCTACTGGTTTATTGTGCATGCGTAATTTAGCTTGTACCGTTTCGTCAATGACATCGCCCCAATAATATTGACTTGGATTAGGTGTAAGCAAATGAACATCCATATGTTGTGACAATAAATCTAGTGTTTCTAACTGATGCTTAGGAAGAGCCGAAAAACCAAAAAAGATCACTTCTTTTGGCAACGATTTTTTGTTTTGGCCGGTTTTTAACACCTGCATAAAATCTTGTAACATGCTGGCACGGTGATGCGTAGATAAGCCCTTTTGTTTGGCTAGACTGATCAGCTCAATCCATAACTGCCCTTGCCAAATTTGCTCACCTAGGGGCTCTTGGTCCATTCGAAAATCATTATTTTGCCATGCGGCTAACCAGTCTGGTCTGAAGACTAAATACTGATCGTATAAATCGGCAATGGTAGATGCCAAGCGATAGAGTTTAACCGCTTGTTGTTGATCGTTTTTAGGTTCCTCACTTTCCCGCACAGAGAGATAGGTATGCAATAATTCAAATGTGGGCTGATTAATAATCCGTGAATTTTCTAAGCATTCTAATACTAGCCATGTGAGTGTTTCTTTTGAAAAAACCGATTCATCATCTAACCCTGGCTGCACACAACGCTGTACCTGCCAAAAGAAACGAGATGGCATAGGAAACTCAATATTTGCAGCAATACCCAATGATTGGGCCATTTGCATTTTAAGCCAATGGGCCAAACCAGGGTTTTCTACAACCACTATTTGACTTTTTAGTGGACTGCATTCTTGCTGCAATAATAGCCTAACTAATTGGGCCAAGAGCGCTTCGATTTTATTAGACTGGTAAAGATGAAACATGGATAAAGTACTGACTGAATTAGATGTCTATTAAACCTTAAAATATGGACACTGGTAAGCTAAAACCCCATTTATGAGCATTATTAAACTAATCTTGTGTCCATATGACAACAATCTGTAATCGGTATTTGACAACACTTTCATCTGAACCAAACTTAATAAATTAAGATCAATGAAAAGGATATTATTTTGTCAACTTGGCCAAACACATTACCCGGTTTAGACCTGAGCAAAGCGTTAAGTCAGTTAGGCGGCAAAAAAAAGCTGTTTGTTCGTTTATTAGGAATGTTTGAAGAGGATCATACTCAAGATATAAACAAGATTAAAGTGGCTTATGTTGCCCAAGACTGGACTGCGGTTCATGAACTTAATCATGCACTAAAAGGCGTTACTGGCAACCTAGCCGCTAACGAATTATTTGACCTATGCATTGCAATAGACACCAAAATAAAGCAAAACAACCACGACCTAGAAGCCGAGATTGAACAAATGGTAACCGCCATGTCTACGGTGCTAGTATCTATGGCCGAAGCTAAAAGCTATTCCACCGAATAATAAACGCTTTAATTCTAAACCCTCAGCATGGAACATTCCTTAAACGGCTACCGATTAACACTCTAAAAGAGAACAGTTGTACCAGTTATTTTTTTATTTGAATGACGAATGTCCCAGTTACACAAACTTACAGAGGGAAAGACATTTTTGTTGCTTTGACATACCCCAGCATTGCGCTAGTCTGCTTGCTATTGAATATTTAGCTAATTTTAGCGAATATTCGACCAAGGCTTTAAAAAATAATAAAAATAAAAATAAAAGAGCCCCTATTATAAATGACTCACTATTCATTAATAAAAAACATCTTGTTTTTATCTGTAATAGGCTTAAACAGCCAGGCTATTGCAGAGCTAAAACCCATGGATGACAGTGCGCTAGACAGCACTGTGGGTCAGGCTTATATTGAAATGAACGGCTACGAAAATACCAATAACCAAGATCGAATTAACCGCATAACCTTTGGTCAGACGGTTAAACTGCAAGCTAATGCTAACAGTCTTACATTAGGGCAGATTGGCGCCAATGCCGATATTTCTGCTCAAAATATATCTTTTGGTTATATTGATGCGGTCAATAAACAAATTATCCCCTTCGAGTTTACAGACCCATTTTTTGAATGGTCCACAAAAACAACTATAGACGGAAGCAAACATCTCAGTGGTTTTCGAATTGGGTTTGGTGAAGCGAAAGGCATCCTACAAATGGACCTAAGCAGCTTTAGCGGCAATATTGATATGCTAATAGATGGAAAAGCGTCTGGATTGTTTAAAAACGGTGTAGCTTCTAATAATCAAGCCAATCAAATAGGTGTGAACGGTGAAGCCTGTAACCTAGGCTCAAACTGCACCAACCTGACAAATATTAAGAGTTTAGACGTGGGTGATGGCAGTGGTGGAGCAACTCCTAACTTTTTCCTTTCCTTCCAAAAAACCTCTAGCAGCTGGTTACTAGGCAGAGGAATGACTTCAGGAACTGGGTCTTACCAAACCACCTCAAAAGGTTTTTTTATGAACATACCCACCAATAACAGCATTACAGCTTTAGCCGGTACTGAGGGATATACTGTTGAATTTATTGATCGTGGCATTGGCCGTTGGCATAACTAGGGCCAAACTATTCGTACTTAATCCCCTATTCATATCCTTCACTTGCACTTGAAAATATCACATTGGCCGTTTTTCCCTTCATAGGTATAATGCCACCATTAAATTTTCAAATTCTTACATTAGGAACACATTTAATGGGTTTACGCACTGCTTTATACGACGCTCATCTAGCTGCCGAAGGTAAAATCGTAGACTTTGGTGGTTGGGACATGCCCATCCATTACGGCTCACAATTAAAAGAGCACAACCTGGTACGTGATGATGCTGGTATGTTTGATGTAAGCCACATGACAGTGGTAGACGTGACCGGTGCAGACGCCACAACTTATCTGCAATTCTTACTGGCTAACGACGTTGCTAAATTAAAGTCGGACGGAAAAGCTCTTTATAGTG
The DNA here is from genome assembly GCA_047628755.1 of Crocinitomicaceae bacterium. Lineage (GTDB taxonomy): Bacteria > Pseudomonadota > Gammaproteobacteria > Pseudomonadales > Oceanobacteraceae > Bermanella. The sequence continues at coordinate 37,930 of JBLHVV010000007.1, forward strand.
GCATGCTTAACGAAGCAGGTGGTGTTATCGACGACCTTATTGTTTATCGTGCTGACTTTATTAAAGGTTATCGTGTGGTGGTTAACTGCGCCACTCGGGTCAAAGATCTGGCTTGGATGGCGCTTCAAGCCACCAGTTTTAAAGTGACACTGACCGAACAGCCTGAGTTTGCCATGATCGCAGTTCAAGGTCCTAATGCCATTGAAAAAGCAAAATCAGCGGTTAGCCCAGAGCAAGTTGAAATTATTAATAGCCTGTCTATTTTTCAAGGTCTTGCAGCTCCAGCAAGCTCAGCAGGCAATGGCCAATGGTTTATTGGTCGTACAGGTTACACCGGTGAAGATGGCTTAGAGCTAATGGTTCCAGCTGAAGATGCACCTGCATTTTGGGATGCTTTATTAGCCGCTGGAGTTAAACCAGCAGGCTTAGGCGCACGAGATACATTGCGTTTAGAAGCTGGCATGAACCTATATGGCAACGACATGGACGAAACGATTACGCCTTGGCAGGCCGGTATGGGCTGGACAGTATCTTTAACCGACGGCAGAAATTTTGTAGGTAAAGACGCTCTAATGGCTGAAAAAGAAGCCGGCATTGAATATAAGTTAGTAGGCTTAGTGCTAGAGACTCGCGGTGTAATGCGCAGCCACCAAAAGATCATCTTTACGGCTTCTGACAAGTTGGGAGAAATCACATCTGGAACCTTCTCTCCAACTTTGCAACAATCCATCGCCATGGCTCGTGTGCCTGCCGATGCTGGCAACGAATGCGCAGTGGATATGCGCGGTAAAGCGGTTCCTGTGCGCATGGTAAGCATGCCATTTGTGAGAAATGGCCAAAAAATCTATAAATAAGCACTAAAATAGGGGTTATTCTCTATTGAAGCTTCAAAAATTAAATTATTTGTTGGCTAGAGTTATTTTTTAGCTAAACTGCCTGTATTAAAAGAAACACTTTAAGGAAAACGATATGGCTAATATACCTGCTGAACTGAAATACATTGCATCTCACGAATGGATCCGTGACGAAGGTAACGGCATATACACTGTTGGTATTACTGATTTTGCCCAAGCCGCTCTTGGGGACATCGTATTTGTTGAACTGCCAGAAGTTGGCGCTGAAGTTAACCGTGACGACGCTATTGCCGTTGTCGAATCAGTGAAAGCCGCTTCGGATATTTATTCGCCTCTTTCTGGTGAAATTGTTGAAATCAACGAAATGCTTGCCGACGAACCTGAAAAAGCCAACGAAGAGCCTTATGAAGCAGCTTGGTTCTTTAAAATTAAAATCAGCGAAGAAGGCGAGATTGAATCGTTACTTTCTGCCGAACAATATGAAGGCGAGTGCGATTAATCGTAATTGGCTGCTGTCATGATTTAATAGATAACAGAGAAACAATAAAAGCAGCCTAGGCTGCTTTTATTGTTTTTGTGAATCGCTCGCAAGTTGAGCGCCTAAAGTTATGCGTTTAGGTGTTTAACAATTGACTCGCCGACAGCATGCGCACTTGATGGGTTTTGACCTGTAATTACGCGATCATCTTCAATTACGTATTCTGACCAAGGCTGTTTCTTGCTGTACAAAGCCGCGTTACGCGCAAGTGACTCTTCTAGTAAGAATGGAATGTTTTCGATAGTACCAAAATCAATCTCTTCTTCACGAGTAAAACCAGTTACCGACTTATTAGCCAATAGCTTTTCGCCATTGCTTAAAGTAATAGGCAGCAAGCTAGCTGGACCATGACAAACAGCGGCGATAATGCCGCCGTCCTCATAATGCTTAGCACTTAATTTTGCAAAGTCTTCGTTAGTAGCTAGGTCAGAGAGTAAACCGAATCCGCCTGGATAGAATACAGCGTCAAACTCTTCTACGTTTACTTGTGAAACTGGCACAGTGTTGTTAATGCGAGTTTGAAATTCGTCATTAGCAAGAATACGGCTATTTATTTCATCGCCTTCAGTGTCTGTACCGTACAAAGGTGCTTTGCCGCCTTTTATAGACGCAAGTTCGTAACCAATACCATTTGCTAGCAAAACGTCTAGAGCATGGGTCAGCTCAGGGGCATAAGTGCCGTTAGCTTCGTCAGTTGTGCCTAAAGTTGCATGGTTTGTTAGGGGGATAAGTACTTTTTTCATATTTGATTCCTATTGTCTGCTTAAGTGAGTTTACTTGAGTGAATGTTTTAACTTACCACCACTTTAATTACTTATTAATTAAATGATAATATGCCAAAATGGCAAATTATTATTCCCATACAGCAACAAACCTTATTACTCATATTACAATGGAGCCGTTATGGACAGTTTTGATGGTGTAATTGAATTTGTAGCCGTAGCCGAAACCCAAGGTTTTTCGGCGGCGGCCAAGCAACTGAGTTGCAGTACTAGCCACGTAAGCCGTCAGATATCACGACTTGAAGAGCGTTTAGGCAGCGCACTGTTCGCCCGTACTACAAGACTAGTAAGCTTAACGCAATCTGGCACAGCCTATTATCAGCAATGCAAAGACCTAGTGGTTGGTCTACAACAGGCCAACGAGCAAATTAGCCAGCAGCAATTCACACTAAATGGCACCTTGCGAGTCAGTGCCGCAGGTAACTTTGCCGAGCAATACCTCGCACCAGCCCTGATGGAGTTTGGGCAATTACATCCTGAACTGACCATAGACATGGACTTTAACAGTCGCAAAGTGAATTTTGTAGAAGACAGTATTGATTTTGCCATACGCTATGGAAAATTAGCCGACTCGGGATTGGTGGCGCGAAAGCTAATAGGTCGGCCTATGATGGCCGTTGCCAGCCCAGCCTATTTGCAAAACTATGGCACACCCACACAACCCAGCCATTTAAACAGTCACAGCTGTATCATTTCAAATAACGACCATTGGTTATTCGAAAAAGAACAACACATACAGAACATAAAAGTCAGTGGACGATGGCGCAGCAATAATGCCCATGCCGTTCTAAAAGCCGCTGAACAAGGTCTGGGCATTGCTTATATGCCAAAAAGTAGCTTTACCGAATCGTTAAACAATGAATTATTACTGCCCGTATTACAGCCTTATTGGAGCAAGGGTTCAAGCAGCTGGATTGTTTACCAGAACCGGCGATTTTTACCCATGCGAGCCAGGTTAGCCATCGATTTTTTATTAAATTACTTTTCTGATTGGGAAGAATAACAACAAAGTTTTACTAATCATGACTCAGCTCAAAAGGCATGGATGCCATAAGCAATATAATCAACGGAAATAGTCGAGGTCAATATGAACAAATCCAACCCGCTTAAACGCACACTGGGTTTTCCAATACTAACCCTTTACGGCCTTGGTACCATCCTAGGTGCCGGTATTTATGTGTTAATTGGTAAGGTGGCTGCCACTGCTGGTATGTTTGCGCCTATTTCGTTTTTATTGGCAGCTGTTTTAGCTGGCTTTAGTGGTTATTGCTATGCAGCTCTCAGCTCTCGCTTTCCGCAAAGTGCAGGTGAAGCCGCTTACATTCAAGCCGCCTTCGGTATTAAAAATCTATCTAGTCTAATTGGCTGGATGGTTATTTTAACTGGCGTGGTGAGCGCCGCCACAATTTCTAATGGCTTTGTTGGCTATTTAAATCAATTTGTTTCAATTCCCGAATTTTGGGCCATTAGTATTATGCTAACTGCCATGTGTGGCTTAGCCTGCTGGGGCGTTAGCGAAAGCGTAACCGCGGCTGCCATTGTCACCGGCATAGAGTTAGCTGGGTTATTAATGGTGCTGGTTCTTTCTGGAACCTCTTTAGCCGAACTACCGGCCAGAGCACATGAATTAATACCTGACATAAGTGATGGCAGTATTTGGTTTGCGATACTTTTAGGTGCGTTTTTAGCGTTTTACGCATTTATAGGTTTCGAAGACATGGTGAACATGGCTGAAGAAGTAAAGGAACCTGAGCGCACGCTTCCAAAAGCGATACTCACAGCACTTGCCATTAGCAGCATTTTATATGTATTAATTGCCCTAGTAGCCATGATGCAACTGCCTTTGGCTATTCTTCAGCAAAGTACCGCGCCTATGGCTGATATTTTAAAACAACACAGTGCACAAGCCGGAGTTATTATAAGTCTAATTAGTATAGTGGCCGTGGTTAACGGCGCATTGGTGCAAATTATTATGGGAGCCAGGGTACTTTACGGCATGGCCCGTCAAGGATTAGCTCCAGTCATTTTTGGCAAAGTAAACAACCGATTTAAAACTCCGGTTTTGGCAACGGTGTTAATTACAATTGTGGTGTGGGTGTTAGCTGTGGCCTTGCCACTCACCACACTGGCAAAAATAACCAGCTTTGTCATTATCTTGGTATTTTTGCTGGTAAATGTATCTTTGATTAAAATACTGAGTAAAGAGGCCAGAATTCTACAAAACCCGATACCCATTGACACCAAAGCTATGCCCATTAAAACCTGGGTGCCTTATGTCGCCACGTTAATGTGCTTATTATTTTTAAGTGTTCAGGTTTATCAACTAATCATGGGGTCAGCTATTAGCCATTAAAAGCGCGTCCTATTCAAGACAAGATGAGCAGCGTTTGTAATGACATAGTTTCCTGTATAATTGGCCCCATGCAGCCTTAAAAACCCTGACATATTCTACCTGCACTGGTACAATCCTGACCATTAATTTAACGCTATTTTTGGCTCTGCTCATCCAGTTTCTGGCAAAGTTTAACCCCCCAGTTGCTACTTATTAAAAGGCTCTACTGCATGGCGACTCTGTCTGAACTAGAAAACCGCGACGAATTTATTGGCCGTCACCTCAGCTTAAAAAATAGCGACGTCGACTCAATGTTGACTCAAGTAGGTGCCGAGTCTTTAGACGATTTAACTAAGCAAATTGTCCCTGAATCAATTCTTTGCGAGCCATTCTTAAAAATGGGCGACGCCATTCCAGAAGCTGAAGCACTGGCTAACTTAAAAGCCCTTGCCGACCAAAATAAAGTATTTAAAAGCTTTATAGGTATGGGCTACCACGACACATCGCTGCCCAATGTAATTGTACGTAATGTGCTAGAAAATCCAGGCTGGTACACAGCTTACACGCCTTATCAGCCAGAAATTGCCCAAGGTCGCTTAGAATCGCTACTAAACTACCAGCAAATGGTCATCGACATGACTGGCATGGAACTGGCCAATGCCTCTTTGTTAGACGAAGCAACGGCCGCGTCTGAAGCCATGGCGTTAATAAAACGTCAAGTTCGTAAAAACAAATCAAACGTATTTTTTGTAGACGAACTTTGTCTACCGCAAACCATCGACGTATTAAAAACTCGCGCTGAAGGCTTTGGTTGGGAACTGCACATTGCTCCGGCATCAACCGCTGCCGAAGTAGAATGTTTTGGTGCACTGTTTCAATACCCAGCAGTCGACGGCTCGATGACCGACTACCAAGACCTAATTGAAAAACTGCATGAAAATAATGCATTAGTCGCTATGGCAACAGACCTAATGGCGCTGGCGTTATTAAAGTCCCCTGGTGAATTAGGTGCCGACGTTGCATTGGGTAATAGTCAACGCTTTGGTGTGCCAATGGGATTTGGTGGTCCACACGCTGCATTCTTTGCTACTAAAGATGCGTTTAAACGTGCAATGCCAGGCCGCCTAATAGGTGTATCGATTGATGCATCGGGCAACCGCGCATTGCGCATGGCATTGCAAACCCGTGAGCAACATATACGCCGTGAAAAAGCCACATCAAACATCTGTACGGCGCAGGTTTTACTGTCTAATCTTGCATCGTTTTATACTGTTTATCATGGCCGCGAAGGCATTATTCGTATTGCGAATCGCATTCACCGCATGACCGAAATTATCGCAGCGGCGATTACCGATGCCAATGTTGACGGTCTAATTATTGATAACCAAAACACATTCGATACGCTGACCATTGAAGTGCCCAATAAAAATGAAGTATTAGCCCGTGCAGAAAATGCTGAAATTAATTTACGTACACAAAGTCAAGTAGATTTAGATGGCATCATTGGTTTAAGCATCAGCGAAAATACTTCACGGGACGATCTTAAAACACTGTTCACCGTTATTACTGGCCTAGAAGCTACATTAGAAAACTTTGACATAGACATGCTAGATGACGAAGTTGAAAGCTCTATTCCTGAATCGCTAAAACGCCAAACAGACTTTCTAACCCACCCTATTTTCAATAGCTACCACACTGAACATGAAATGCTACGTTACATGAAGCGTTTAGAGAATAAAGACCTTGCCATGAATCACAGCATGATCTCGCTAGGCAGCTGTACCATGAAGTTAAACGCCACATCAGAAATGATTCCAGTAACTTGGCCTACCATTGGTGGCATTCACCCATTTGCCCCTAAGTCTCAAACCAAAGGCTACGACAAATTATTAGCCAACCTTGATACATGGCTACAAGACATCACCGGGTTTGATGCGGTTTGCATGCAGCCTAACTCGGGGGCGCAAGGTGAATACGCTGGTTTAATGGCGATTAAAAAATTCCATGAAAGTAATGACGAAGGCCATCGTAACGTTTGCTTGATTCCACAATCAGCTCATGGCACCAATCCAGCTTCTGCACAAATGGCCGGCATGCGCGTAGTCGTCACTAAGTGTGATGACCTAGGCAACGTAGACTTTGAAGACTTAAAAACAAAAGCAGAAGAACTAAAAGATAGCCTATCTTGTTTAATGATGACGTACCCATCAACCCATGGTATTTATGAAGATGGCGCTAAAGAAATTTGTACCATGATTCATGAAAATGGTGGCCAAGTTTACATGGATGGTGCCAACCTAAATGCGCAAGTAGGCATTACCTCACCGGGATATATTGGTGCCGACGTAAGCCACATGAACCTGCACAAAACATTCGCAATTCCACACGGTGGCGGCGGTCCAGGCATGGGACCAATAGGGGTTGCAAAGCACCTTGCCCCGTTTGTTGCCAACCACAGCGTTAGCCCAATTGATGATGCGTCTAAAGGCCAAAGCGCAGTCAGCGCCGCGCCTTATGGCAGTGCATCTATATTGACTATCTCATACATGTTTATTCATATGATGGGGGCTAAAGGATTACGTAAAGCCACACAAATGGCATTATTAAACGCTAACTACTTAAGCAAAAAACTGGGCGAACATTACCCAATTTTATACTCAGGCCAACACGGTCGAGTGGCACATGAATGTATTGTTGATTTACGCCCAATCAAAGCTGAAACTGGCATTACTGAAGTGGACATAGCTAAACGCCTAAACGATTACGGCTTCCATGCGCCGACTATGAGCTTTCCAGTTGCGGGAACATTCATGATTGAGCCAACAGAGTCTGAATCGAAAGCCGAACTTGATCGCTTTATAGAAGCCATGGTTTCTATCAAAGCAGAAATCAACGCAGTTAAATCCGGCGAGATGGACGAAACTAATAATCCATTAAAGAATGCACCACATACAGTGAAAGATCTTGCAGGGGAATGGACACGTCCATACACCCGCGAGCAAGCCGCCTTTCCTGTACCGGGCGTATACAAAAATAAATTCTGGCCAACTGTAAATCGTATAGATGATGTATACGGCGACCGTAACCTAATTTGTTCTTGTCCAGCAATTGAAGAATACGAAGACTAGATCCATATTATAATAAAAAAAACGGCCTACGGGCCGTTTTTTTATGACGGCTAAGAACATCAGTAAGCTCGAAGCCCAAGCATCAAACTAACCGCAACAACTCATCATGCTCGGGGTCAACAATGCAACCCATTATCGCCGCGTCTTGCATGCCGGCTTTAACTAGCTGTTGTAAGCAAGCCACAGCCTGCTCTGCGGGTAAGGTTGCTAGTAACCCACCACTGGTTTGTGGGTCAAATAATAAAGGATAAACAAGGTTATCTTTATACTGCCTTCCATTACCAATAAATACTTCAGCTTGTTGGTTTTTTTGTTGCAGTGTGCTGCTAAAACCCTGTTTAAAAAGTGCCAGACTGCCGTCCAGTGCTGGTAGTTGTTGCAGTGAAATTTGCGCGGCGATGGCTGTTTGATTATTGGTGTCGTTACTGTTGCGAATTACTTCAATTAAGTGGCCCGTTAAACCAAAACCCGTAACGTCTGTAAGGCTGCCCAAATCATATTGATTGAGAATTTTCGCGGCTGTAGCATTTGATTGGAGCATGCTTTTAATGGCCGCTTCGGTATATACCCCTTTGGCTTTACCCTGCATATGAGCGGCCAGTATCACCCCTGTCCCCAGCGCCTTTGTCATTATAATTACCTGGCCTAACTGCGCCCCTGATTTATGACTTAATTTATTTTCTGCGATGCCATTAACACAAAACCCCAATTGTAACTCCGTATTTTCGCTGCTGTGCCCACCAGTTAGTTCGCACTTATGATGGTTTAATACGATTAACGCCCCTTGCATAATTTGCTGCATGTCGCGACGCTGTATAGCCGCTAGTGCATTTGGCAACTGTACCAGTGCTAATGCTGAATGGGGCTTAGCATTCATGGCAAATAAATCGCTTAGCGCATGCAAGGTGCTGATTTGAGCAAATAAATAAGGGTCGCTAATGCAAGTCTTTATGTGATCTAAACTTTGTACAATTTGGCTATTGGCAGGGGCCGTAAACACCGCCGCGTCTTCTTTACTTTTTAAACCCATAACAACACTGGCTTGAGAATAGGGTTCAAGGCAATCAATCACGCTCTTTAATATATCTGCCGAGATTTTTCCACCGCAGCCACCGCATCTTAAGTTAAAGGCTAGCCTATCTTCTTGCTTAAGTAACATTTGAAAAGCAATAGGCAGAGGCTCGTGAGCTGCCCTATCCATGTGAGGTAATTCATGCAATAGATTCATAAATTTTTTGTCAATATGATTTTTCAGCTTCCAAACCCAAGCCCCTGAGATGTTAAATGGCTTGCGACTGCCCAGCGCATACTGACCACCCAATGCAATAAGCGATAGAAAATGACGCTGAGGTTTAAAAGTCCTCAATGGTTTTTGTAAAGTAAAATTAATTAAATTATTAAATAGTATTGGTGCCATTCGTACCGCAAACACACCCGCTTTAGGCAGTGGACTATGAGTAAAATGGCTCACATCGCCAGCTGCAAATATCTCAGGATGTGATGGTGACTGTAAATGAGCATTTACTGTTATAAAACCATCTTGATTTAAATCAAGATCCGTTATTTTCAACCATGGTGGTGGCACTGCTTGCGTACAATAAAATACTTTGTCGTAGGCAATACTTTTACCCCGACTGTTAACAGTACCCTGACTATGAATATTATCAGCATCAATTTTAGTAGCCGAAAAATTATGCGTTACCTGAATATCCAGAGATTTTAACTGACGATTTAAATTCTTCTTCAAACCGTATACAGCATTCGGGAGTAATTCTGAAGTGCGGTTAATCAAGTGAAAATGAACATTGCATTGGTGCTTATCGGTCCAAAATTTCATAGCGGTAATTAGTTCAATACCCCCTGCTCCAGCACCAATAACAGCTATCCTAAAGGGTTCGGCCTGTTTTGAATGCTGCAATAGCTGTTGCTGTAAAACTAGCCAATGCTGATGAAATTCTGCAATAGGTTTAACACCGATTGCAAATTCATGACTGCCAGTAATGGACTGACTTGGGCTAGACCCTACATCAATAGAGCAAACGTCGTATTCGATGTCTGGTCGATTACTGAAGCACAGTTTTTTATTCAAGCCAGATATGTCAGTTACCTGATCTTGTATAAATCGAACCCCTGCCCAAGCGCACAACTGGCTTAAGTCGATATGAGTTTCATCAAAAGAATAATGCCCAGCCAGTAAACCGGGTAACATACCTGAATATGGGGTGTAAATAGCGGGTGATATAAGCGTCATACGAATGCCAGGAACAGGCTTCATACCCCACATGCGGATCGCCAATGCATGACTGTGTCCACCACCCACTAATATGATGTCTTTTACCAATGGCTGAGTTGACTGCATAAATTTACTCTGAAAATTGTTTTTGGCTATATTCATTAACCCATTCTTTAATGGCCGACGCATCCCCTTCAAATAATATTTTTCCTTGACGCTTGGCTAATTGATAGTCGTACATAGGATCATAATATTTAGTTAGAAGTAGTTGAATCGGTTCTCGAAAGTAATGGCGACTGTCGTGAATATTACTTAACGCAATAATAAATAGTTGGTGGATTTTTTTGTATAATTCTCCGCCAAGTCGTTTTTTAATACGGCTTAGGCTATACAGTATTTTTTCACTAAATTGGTGTTGTGCTTGCTCGCCATATGTCTGAATAAACAATGGAAACACTTGATGAATATAATCGTCCATAGCGATGTCAATGCGATCTTCTATGAAAGCGTGTAAAACCAGCAATGGATATTTATCACCCATGCAGGCACGCATTTCAGGCGTTAACGATAACTGTCCAATTAAACGACCTTCGTCTTCCATAACTATGACTGAGGCATGATCAGCCTGTCGTTTTAGAAGATCGATGGTAATGTTATTTTCAAAATTAATTTGACTAGGTTGCGGCTCGATAAAACCACCAAAACTTGAACCTCGGTGATTGGCTAGACCTTCTAAATCGATAGAATGAGGTAAGCGGTTTAGCAAATGGGTTTTACCCGTGGCGGTGCGACCACTTAGCAATAAAATAGGCGAGCTGAGCAATAGATGGTTTTGCTGTTCGATTAAAAACGTTCGTAGTGCTTTATATCCACCTTCAATAAACGGCATATTAATACCAGCTTCAGATAGCCATTGCTGAGTCATCTTTGACCGCAATCCACCACGAAAGCAATAAAGATAACCGTCTGGGTGTTGTTTTTGAAATTGTTCCCATTGGTCTAAGCGCTGCTGTTTAATAGTAGGAGTCGCTAGCTCATACCCCAACTCTATCGCCTTATCTTGGCCTTGTTGCTTGTAGCGGGTACCGATCAGCGTACGTTGTTCGTCATCTAACAAGGGCAGGTTTTGACTATTCGGAAAAGCCCCCTTATTGAATTCCACAGGGGCACGTACATCCATCAGAGGAGTGTTGCTTAAGAATAAGTGCTTAAAACTCTGGTCTTGCTTGGGGCAATTATTCATAGTGTAGATATGCTCAATATTTTATTCGTTATTATGCCACATTGCTCCGGAATGAGATGTAGATATCTGAAAATTAGCTAAGTTCATATGTCCTCCTCCTTTAAATCATTAGCTTCTATTAAATCCCTGTTTATGAAAACTCAATCTAAATTATTTTTTCTGATAGGAATATATTTAATAGTCCTACAACAGAAATGATGGAGAGATGAAAATGAAACATGCCTATTATTTATCTAAAGATTTAGATGAACTAGAGCACGTCCATGACGAGCTAATTATGTCTGGCCTACACGACCAGAATATTCATGTATTAAGCGACAGCGAGGCTGAAGTTCAACTACATCATATGCGACCAATCAATAGTTTTTTAAAAACCAATGTAGTACGAGCTTTATTTTACGGGGCATTGGTTGGTATAGCAGTTGCCATGGTGATTATCTCTATACCTTATATCATGAACTTTGACTCCACTATGCCATTTATTTTAGGGGGAATTGCAGCATTAGCCTTTGCCACATGGGAGGGAGGATTTATTGGCATTCAAAAATTCAATGACAAGTTTAAAGACATCGCGAATAGAATCCATCAAGGCCAACATTTGTTGATTGTGGATTATAATAATGAAGAAGAGAACAGTATTAGAGCACTTTCACGAGGCCATCCTAGTTTAAAATTTCTTAGTATAAGTAACCCATTAAACTGAATATAAAAGATTTAACAGGGTTCTAGAGTAATTTGACGATAATCTAACTCTGAAATATTAGACATGAACGTTGAATCGCAAACGGCTTTAGTATTATGAGTTCATGGGATTTTGGAACCCTTAGTAGAATATGTTTTGGTTTTCTTTGCACTGGTCTGTTTGTAGCGTAACATTGCGGTCAGCCACGATTGATGCCGGCCGGAAAAATAGACATGATTTTATATATAGCTGAGAAACCAAGTGTCGGTCGAGCAGTGGCCGATGTTCTTCCCAAGCCTCACCAAAAAGGCGATGGATTTATTAAACTTTCAAATGGTGACGTTGTTACCTGGTGTATCGGACACTTATTAGAACAGGCAGAGCCAGACGCTTATGATCCTGAATATAAAAAGTGGAAGAAAGAACATCTCCCCATTATTCCAGTTAAATGGAAGCATCAAATAAAACCTAAGACTCGAAAACAATTCAATGTGGTTAAAAAGTTAATCAAACAAGCCGATACACTTGTCAATATGGGTGACCCTGACCGAGTTGGTCAAATTTTAGTTGATGAGGTCATCAATTATTGCGGCGTAACAAAGCTAAAGCGCAATAATACCAAGCGTTGCCTGATTAACGATATGAATCCTGATGCCATAAAAAAATCACTTAATGATCTTCGTAACAACACTGACTTTGTCCCTCTAGCCACTTCAGCACTCGCAAGAGCTAGAGCCGACTGGTTATACGGCATCAATATGACTCGGTTGTGTACTTTGCAGGGTCAGCTGTCTGGTTATAATGGTGTGCTTTCGGTTGGAAGAGTGCAAACCCCTATATTAGGATTAGTTGCCCATAGAGATAAAGATATTGAAAATTTTATTTCTAAACCCTTTTTTGAAGTGTTCGTTCAATTGAGAACGAATCAGGGAGAACAATTTACAGCAAAGTGGAAACCCAGTGAGTCTTGCGAGCCTTATATGGACGAGGATGGTAGGATTATTTCTAAGAAACTGGCTGAAACGGTGTTAAATAAAGTTAATAACCAGTTAGGTACTGTGAGCGCTGTAAAAAGACAGGCGAAGAAACAACCCCCACCTCTGCCATATAATCTCTCATCGCTTCAAATTGATGCAGCCAAGCGTTTTAATTTAAGTGCGCAACAAACACTTGATATATGCCAAAAACTTTATGAGCAGCACAAGCTACTAACCTACCCTCGCTCTGATTGCCGGTATTTACCTAGGGGGCACCTAAATGAAAAATCAAACGTCATGCAAGCAATTACAAGTACCTGTCCTGCGTTGGTCGGCGCAATAGCTCAAACTGACTTAAGTATAAAAAGTAAAGCTTGGAATGATTCTAAGATAGGGGCTCACCACGCAATCATTCCAACCTCAAAGGCAATGGAGGCTAATCGCCTGAGCAAAAATGAATTGAATATTTATGAATTAGTCGCACGTCAATACATTGTCCAATTCTACCCTCCGTTTGAATATGCTGAAAAACAAATTGATACAAAACTGTGCGGGGGATTGTTTGTGGCGCGGCAAAAAGAAGTACTTTCAGAAGGATGGAAATCATTATTCCCAATAAAAAGTACAAAAGATAAAGATAATGAGCTTTCTAATAAAAATCTCCCAAATGTATCTAAAGGAGAACAAGTCAACGCTGTGAATGGAAAACTTGATGAAAAGCAAACTAGCCCTCCGAAACCTTTTACAGATGCTTCGCTACTTTCTGCTATGACCGGAATCTCTCGATATGTAGCAGATCCAGAGATAAAAAAAGTGCTTAGAGAAACAGATGGGCTTGGCACAGAAGCCACACGTGCAGGGATTATTGAATTGCTATTTAAGCGACAGTACTTATGCCGTAAAGGTAAGGAAATCCATTCTACAAATGTTGGCCAACATTTAGTCGAAAGCCTACCTAACAAACTTGTATTGCCTGATATGACAGCACATTGGGAATCTCAGCTGGAGGCTATTAGCGACAAAACCATGAAGTATGAACAATTCATGACCCCCCTCACTGATAATCTTAAAGTGTTAATTAATGAAGTCAGCAACGTAAGTTTTATAGCACTTAAAGGTGCCGGAAAAAAAACTACATATAGAAAGAGACGATCTGCAAAAAGTAAATGAAAATTAACCGAAGCGTAATTGAGTAATCCTGAGCAGCCATCTATATAGCTACACGAAAGTTGATACGTTTATATATAGCTACAGAATCCCGTAAAAAATATTTTATAAGATGTATATAAGTTAACAATACATGAGGTTTTAAAAGGTAAATTGTGATGGTTAGATGTAGCCATTACTATGGGGAGATAAGATAATAGGATGGATGGAGAAACAAACTCAACGTCTACTCTTGTCAATAATTTTTTCTATTGTGGCATTGAATAAGTCATAATCTAGTGGTTTTTTAAAACATTTATCAGCACCCAGAAGAGTGATTCTTTTAACGTTCTCTTCAGTTAATGCACCTGTCATAGCAATAACGTCGATATGACTTGTTGAGGGTGTGTTTTTTATACGATGACAGACAGAGAAACCATCAACACCTGCCATCATAAGGTCCAAAACCACTAAGTCTGGCTTTAATGAGTGAAGTAAATCACCTGCTTCAAACCCACTGTAAGCAACCAATATATTTATCTGTGGAAAATAGCTTTCTAATATTTGAACCAACATATCTGCAAAATCTTTATCATCTTCAACTACTAAAATTGAAAAAATATCATCGATTTTTGAAGATGGTAAGGTCAATAAAGATAAAATCTCATCTCGAGTAAACCTTCTATGTCCTCCTGGCGTTTTAACCGAAGTCAAACGCCCATTACGCGCCCAAAGTCGAATAGTTGTAGGCGATACAGAAAGTAATTCGGCCGCTTCTGAAGGGGTTAAGAGTGCTTGTTTAGAATTTTTCAATTTTTATCTTATTTGATGCATATTAAAATTAACTTAAATATATCTTATTTTTTAATGAATTAAAATAAGAATTAAGTTGAGTCCAAATTGTTATTACAGTTGTCAACTTAATAGTAATAACCG
>JBLHVV010000008.1:0-50854 GCA_047628755.1 Crocinitomicaceae bacterium
CACAAGCTAGGTAGGTTAGTAGAATACTCTCGTATCCCAAGTGAAGGTGGCTTTCATCGAGCGCTATACGATTCTGAAATGACTGCCAAGGTATGGATGGCCATTCTTGAGAATATAGGAGATCGCTACAATGCGTTTGATCTTAGTTTTGAGCAGATTCAAAAATTAGCAAAAACACCGAAAAAATCAGTAGATAAACTGTTAAAAAGTTGGAGTCAATAGTTGATTATTTATTATGAGAAGTCTTGCAACGAGTGCATAGCATGAAAAAAACGATACTTTGTTTCATCATTGGGTTTATTTCTGGCGGTATACTGCTTAATCAAGTGACATTCCAAAAAATTACATCTTCACCGATGGCAACATTACCAGATGGCGGAGTATATTTTGGCAACCTAAAAGATGGGAAATTAAATGGGCAAGGTGAGATCCAATGGGGCAATAATACTTTGTATCGAGGGATGTTTTTAGAAGGATTGTTCGAGGGCGAAGGCTATTTAACCTTTGCCGACGGCACGGCTTATGCCAGTGAATTTAAACAAGGTGGTCTGAACGGTGATGCATTTAGTCAATATAGGGGTTCATTTAGTAAAGGTAAGTATCACGGTGAAGGTTATTTAGAATTATCATTGGGAAGTTCCTATAGTGGAGCTTTTAGGGCAGGTTATTATCATGGCATGGGTATGTTTGTAGATGAGGTTGGGAACGAATATGTTGGCCAGTTTGTTGATGGGGCATTTACTGGTGAGGGTGTATTCAAGTCTGCCCAAGGTGATGTCTATCGTGGCAAATTTAACGAATGGAGTTTCCAGGGAAAGGGAGATTATAAGGACAGTGAAGGTAATCGGTATATAGGTGAGTTTGTTGATGGATCCTTTACTGGTGAAGGTGAGTATAAGGCAATGGACGGCAGCATTTACAGTGGGCAATTCAAAAACTGGAGCCTTCATGGTAAGGGAAAGTATAGAGGTCTTGAAGGTGAGTATTATGAAGGAGAGTTTAAGCGCTGGAAGTACCATGGTACTGGTGAGTACACCAATCATAAGGGTGATGTTTATATCGGCGGCTTTAAAAATGGTCTGTATCATGGCGAAGGGGTAATGGTTT
This sequence comes from Crocinitomicaceae bacterium, assembly GCA_047628755.1. Classification (GTDB taxonomy): domain Bacteria; phylum Pseudomonadota; class Gammaproteobacteria; order Pseudomonadales; family Oceanobacteraceae; genus Bermanella. The sequence continues at coordinate 1,108 of JBLHVV010000008.1, forward strand.
ATACCGCAGCTCTAGATGGAGTGAAAACGGTAGATGGCAGCTGGAATTGGGGTGATCTAAGGACGGATAAAAACAGACCAGAACTGTTGTCAGACCCTGATTTTCATGAAACAGTATTATACAATCAGTCGAATTTGCTAGAAAAAAGTTGGGATCAATTACAAGATCATGATGCTAATAAAATAGATCTTTACTTGCTGTCTATTGCAGGAGACGGTAGCCAGGGAGTATTTAGGAGAGAGTCTAATTCTCTTCAGCAATATTTTAATATGCAGCTTAATACCGATGGTAAATCTATGCAATTGGTAAACAGTCGCTTAACCTCAGAAATAATTCCACTGGCAACCAAAACAAGCATACGAAGATCGTTGAATGCTATAGCAAATAAAATGGATAAACAGCAGGATATATTATTTTTATATCTAACCAGTCACGGATCAAAAGAACATGAATTATATCTAAATAATAGTCAAATGAAGCTTAATGATTTAACTGCAAAAGACCTGGCTAGTTACTTAAAGGCTGCTGAGATCAAATGGAAAGTTGTGGTGGTTTCATCATGCTACTCTGGTGGCTATATTGACCATTTAGCAGATGAAAATACGCTAATCATTACTTCTTCGGCAGCCGATCGAACTTCGTTTGGTTGTGAGAGTAATAATGACTTTACGTATTTTGGCAGAGCCTTTATTGAACACGGACTACCATTATCTAATAGTTTTCCTGATGCCTTCCGACTGGCAACAGAGCAAGTAACAAAGCAAGAGTTAGCAGCTGAATTGGAACCATCTCAACCTAAAATACATCAGCCAAAAGCCATTTTAAACCATTTGAAAAAATGGCGTAATAGTTTAAATTAACATTATCCGCTGGTAAAAATATAGAATATGTCGGCTTTTAAGACGAATAATTCTCCAGTTAGAATAAAGTAAATACTCCGGCATAACACTGATTAAGAGTTTTTCAATAACGACCCTAAAATCCTAGTTAAATCATTCAGCGTACTGCAAGGTTCAACCTTCGAGCAATATGGCCTGTATTCGTTCATTATTGAATCACCACTGTCCCAGTTATAACGCCCCTCCGGATTTAACCATATTACGCGTTTACTGCGTTGATAAACCTCTTTCCAAACTTGTGTTTGTCCTGGGCTATTATTATTTCTGGCATCGCCTAACATGATGACAGTGGTTTTATTGTCTACATCATTCATCGCTAAATCTTTAAAATCTAATAATGCATGGCCATAATCGGTGGGCATGTTAGCCCAGTTATTCATGATCTCAGTCAGTGCTTCTTCTATAGTTTGTTGATCAAAGTTTTGGGTAACTTCGGCCATACTAGATGCAAAAACAAATGAGCGAACTCTTGGTAGCACATCTTGCAAGCCATATAAAAACATCAATAAGAACCGAGCCACTTTACTAACCGACCCGCTTACGTCACAAATCACCATGACTTTAGGGCGTTCAATACGGGTAGACTTCCATTTAGTGTGAAATAGAAAGCCATCGTATGCGGCGTTGGTAGCAATGGTTTTTCTTACATCAAGTAATCCACGTTTTGTGACTTTACGTCGACGGCTATGCATTGACGCAAGTTGTTTGGCTGACTTTTTAATCAGTTGACTCATGCAGTTGTAATACGAAAAGTCGATGTTGCTTAGTTTTACTTTTTGAAGGGTATTATCTCTAAGGTTAGCTCCAATATTTTTACTGTATAAAACAAACTGAGACTCCACATAATCTTTAACTTGTTGTCTTAAAGCCCCTTGTTTATATCTGAGGTTAGCGACTAATTGTATATTTTTATCGTCTTTTGAAAGTCGACTGAGTTCTGTATTAAGCGGTCCCTCACCAAGAGATTGCATTATCCGGTAAGTGGTCATTCCCTTCTGTGTAAACATTTGCATGCTAGACGCACCTGCCTGTTCTGCAGCGGCGGCAATGGCCACTTGTAGGCTGGTTTGTTCTCCACTAAGCAATTGTTGTGCTAAAGGTGAAAGCTTGCTTGTAGGCTTACTATTATCTTGGATTTTTGGTTGATCTTGGTTATCCAATTTAGGCGTATTGGGTAATTCAGTATCCGGGTAAGTATCACTTAAGTCAGTATTATCAAGGTGTGATGCATCAGTTTGGGATGCTTCCAATACAGAAAAAAACTGTTCGAATACTATGAGAAATTTTGCTTGGTCTATACGGGTTTTAGCCAGTGTCATAGCAAGGGCCGATTTTAATAGAGCCGGATCATGAAAGCCGATAAGCCGCGCAGAATTTAATGCGTCTAGAGTTTCTGCAGGTGAAACGGGTAAGCCAGAGTGCCTTAATGCATGAATAAAGTCCCCGATCATTTTTTGCATAATTAAGGGCGGTTCATCTTATTCATTAAATTACGTATTTCAGGCTCGACTATTTCAACGTCATCTTGAAATTTAAGCAGTAAATTCAATGTCTTTTTAATCCAGTCGTAGTCTAATTCATTTACATTAAGTAATAATAATGCCCTTGCCCAGTCTATGGTTTCACTTACGGCAGGTAATTTTTTCAGTGAAAGTTCACGCAGTTCCTTAACAAAATTTACCAGCTGCTGCCTTAGAGCGGCATCCATTTCAGGCACTTTAACCGAGATAATCTCTTGCTCAAGTTTAGGGTCGGGAAAGGGGATGTATAAATGCAGGCAGCGTCGTTTGAGCGCATCGCCCAATTCACGAGTATTGTTACTGGTTAATACAACGATAGGCTTCGATTTTGCTTTTATTGTGCCTAGTTCAGGAATACTTACCTGGTAATCAGATAGAAGTTCTAATAAAAAGGCCTCAAATTCTTGATCAGCTTTATCTATTTCGTCGATGAGCAGAACAGCTCCGTCTTCTTCACGCAAGGCTTGTAATAATGGGCGAGGCTCTAAGAATTGTTCAGAATAAAAAATATCGCCAAATTGATGTAAGCGTTCTACCGATTGATCCAAGCCCTTAGCGCCGCGCATAACATCACCTAACTGATCTTTTAAAAGCTGGGTATATAAAAGCTGTTTTCCATACTTCCACTCATAAAGTGCTTTTGCCTCATCTAAACCTTCATAACATTGCATTCTAATTAAGGGGCTAAGCAGATATTCGCTGATTTTTTTAGCCAGCTCTGTTTTACCCACACCTGGAGGGCCCTCTATTAAAATGGGCTTTTGTAGTTGGCAAGCTAAATACACCGACATAGCGATGTCATCACTGCAGATATAGCCCAGTTTTTTAAAGCTTTCTTTAATTAACTGAGGTGACGAAATCTTTTCCCTGTGTTTAATAATCACAGAGTGTTCCTTTTAATTTTAAAGCCATGAAAATATCAAATGTATTCGTTGTTAAGATTGGTTAGAATGGACTCTTTTAAGCTTAAGAGGAAGGGCTGATCATGCCACCACTATTTGTCATTGCTGTCTTATTTGTTATCTCATTTTTCCTTTTGTTGCGTATACGTGGGAAAAGAGCAGCAGCAGGAGGCATATTAGCAGGCAAGGTCTTTTTAGATGAGAATAAAGACGAGGAAGGGGTAAAAATCACCTCGTCTGGATTGCAGTACAAAGTCCTTGCAGAAGGTGAGGGCAGCGATCATCCTTTGGTCAGCTCTAATGTGACAGTTCATTATCATGGTACGTTGTTAGATGGCACTGTCTTTGATAGCTCGGTTGATCGTGGGGAGAGCATAAGCTTTGGGCTTAATCAGGTCATACCAGGGTGGACCGAGGGGGTTCAGCTTATGGTTGTGGGTGAGAAAACACGTTTTTATGTTCCTAGTAACCTTGCCTATGGAAACCGCGCGGCGGGTGTTATTAAGCCCGGCTCTACATTGATATTTGATGTAGAATTAATTTCTTTTAGTTAATTTCTAATAATATTGTAGCTATTCCCCAGTAATATATTTATTACAGTGATTGAAATTATTAATAGGGTGATGAGGATTTATTAAAGTGCTTCCATTGGTTTATCATCCTAACTATTCCTGTGCCTTTCCTGAAGATCATCGGTTTGTTATGAGTAAGTTCGTTCGTTTATACGATTATTTGTGCTTACAAGGTGTAGTTGATAGCGATAAATCTAATATATTTCAGCCATTTCAGGCTTCTGTGCAAGATTTATCCATCGTTCATAGTTCAGCTTATTTAGAAAAACTCTGTGGTAATCAAGTAGACAAAAGAGAATGGCGACGCATCGGCTTACCTTGGAGTCAGGGGCTTGTTGACAGAACATTAACGGCTCCAAATGGCACTTTACTTGCTGCTCGGCTTGCGCTTAAGTATGGTATGGCTTGCCATTTAGCCGGCGGCACCCATCATGCTCATAGTGATTTTGGATCAGGGTTTTGTATGATAAATGACCTAGCTTATACCGCTAAAACACTATTGAAATCAAACGAGATTGACCGTCTTTTGATATTTGATCTTGATGTTCATCAAGGTGATGGTACGGCTTCAATATTAGCCAATGAACCTAATGCTTTTACTTGTTCAATTCATTGTGAGAAAAATTTCCCATTTAGAAAATCCAATAGTGACTTAGATGTGGGTTTAGAAAATAATCTAGAGGACACTGAATATTTAAGTATTGTGTCTGACACATTAAATAAATTATTAGATGAGCAAAACCCTAGCTTGGTTTTGTATGATGCGGGAGTGGACGTTTGGGAAGGTGATGGGCTAGGTCATTTAAATATTAGTTGGCAGGGCATATTGGACAGAGATGAGTTGGTATTAAAAACATGCCTGTCTCGGCATATACCGGTGGCAACTGTAATTGGGGGGGGGTATGACAAAGATCATGATCGCCTTGCTCGTCGCCATGGGATTATCATTGAGGCGGCTTCGCACTTATATCATCAGTTTTTATAATATATATTTCTATTTACTGTCCGTTTTCACTTGCTGTTATTTATTTTTATCGTGCTAGACTCGAAAATATCAATTTAATGTTAAGTGAGAGAAATAGTATGGCAATCGGCAAGCAGCTTTTTACAATAATCACATCAGATGGGCATTTAGACGTATCAATTAAAAACGTAGAAGTCCCAATTCCAAAGCCCCATGAAGTAGTGGTACGTATTGAAGCTGCACCTATTAATCCGTCAGATATGTGGCCAATGTTTGGTCCTGCTAACTTAGCAAAAGCCAGCTTAAATGAAAGCAAAAATACATTAACAGCCCCAGTATTTGAAGGCATGTTACCGCGTATTAAGTCGCGACTTGACCAAGTTTTACCTATTGGTAATGAAGGTGCGGGTACAGTGGTAGCTGCTGGCGATAGCGATGTTGCACAATCATTGATGGGAAAAACTGTAGCGTTGATTCCCGGTGCGGCATATGCCGAATATTGTTGTGTGCCTGCACAGGCTTGTATTGTCCATCATGACGATACCACAGCAAAAGATGCAGCATCTTCGTTTGTAAATCCACTAACGGCTTTGGGTATGGTTGAAACCATGAGAATGGAAGGGCATACGGCTTTGGTTCATACTGCCGCCGCTTCTAGCTTAGGCCAAATGCTAAATAAAATTTGCATTACCCAGAATGTTTCCTTAGTCAATATAGTAAGGAGCCAGGCGCAAGTGGACATTTTAAAGAAAATCGGTGCTAAATATATTTGCGACTCTTCTTCTAGCGATTTTAAAAAGCAGTTATTTAAAGCGATTGATGAAACTGGTGCCACATTGGCATTCGATGCCATTGGTGGTGGTGAGTTGGTAAGTGATATTTTAACTGCAATGGAAATGTCGGGCAGCAAAGACGCGGTGGGTTTTAATACATATGGGTCAGAATCAAACAAACAGGTTTATATATATGGGGGTTTAGATTTTTCACCTTCAATATTAAATCGTGCGTATGGAATGACATGGGGGATTGGTGGCTGGTTGTTGATGCGGTTTTTATCTAAAATTACACCACAGCGAGTGGGTGAGTTACAGAAGCAAGTGGCTGATGAAATTAAAACAACATTTGCATGTGAATTCACTCAAGAATTAAGCTTTGAAGAGGCCCTTACACCAGAAATAATTGCTCGCTACTACGCAAAAAAGACCGGTGAGAAATATCTTATTAACCCTACAAAATAATAATAGATAATTTGAAGGAATTAGGTAGGAGTCGTTAAAATAAAACATGCATTGATATTATTCATTGTATGTTTTATAGGCTTAATATTAACCTAAATACTAGTTTATTCTGAATATATATTAGATATAAGATGTTTATACATTTAGTTTTTAGTAATTTAAAGCCGTTAATCTACGATGTTTAAATTAGCATGGCTCATGGAGTAAAGAGCGGCGGTTTAAAATTAGTATCATTAATTTTTTCGGTGGAAAACAACGTTCCGGTGCACGTAAAGGTAATGGAAATAAGCACAGATAATGCCTCAAAGGTGCTTACGATTAAGCTTGTTGGTTAAATTATTGCAATTTCTAACTAAAATTCATAATTTACCTACTCAAAAATAAGTTGAAAGTAGTTGTTAATAGGTTTATAAATAAAATATAAGAATGTATATACATGTTTTTTTGGGCCGGTATTGTTTTAAAGGGGGTTGTATTATTACAATAATACATGCATATACATGTTAATATTTTAATTTAATTAGATATCATAAGAGAGTTGAATCATGAGTTATGCAGAAGCAAGCCAGTCATGGAAGCTATTAGGAGTGAGAAGACCATGGCTTGTGTTAATAATTAGCTTTTTATTAATGGGTGCGCTAGTTAGCGGTATTGGCAAGATCTATAAAGATACTCGTGCAGATGCATTTTTAGCTGAGGATAACCCATCCCTAATATTTAAGAACAAGGTTAGGGATATATTTGGCTTAAGTGACCCCATGGTTATTGCCATTAAGGACAGCTCTAAGGAAGGTGTTTATAACTCAGCAACCCTGTCTTTAGTGCAGGGCTTAACGGACCAATTTAACGATCTAGAATGGGTGAATGCAGATCGTACAATTAGCTTAGCAACAGAAAATAATATTATAGGTTCTGAAAATGGTCTAGAGGTAGATCCCTTCATGGATATGTTAGCTGATGGTAATCCATCAGATATTCGTCAAGCAATCAAGAACTTCCCTTTGTATGACGGAATGCTGGTATCTAAAGATGAGGCTATGACAGTGATCATACTTGAAATCTATGACGACAGTATGGCTGAAGATACCTATCAAGCCGTTATGGATATTACGAGTAATATTGAAACACTTGATACGGTAGAGTTTTTTGTGGCTGGTGAAGGTGCTGTGCTTGGATTTTTAGGCCACTACATTGATCGAGATGCTAGCAAATTAAATCCATTAGCGGGTCTTATTATTACAATGATGCTGATTGTGGCATTTAGACGATTTTTACCTGCATTGCTGGGTAATGCTGTGATTGCAGCTTCGGTCTTAATGACAGTGGGTTTTATGGCTTATTGTGGCGTGCCCTTTTTTGTGATTACCAATGCGATGCCAGTAATTTTAATCGGCATGGCAGTTGCCGATTCTATACATATTATGAGTCATTACTATGAGTGCCAAGCTCGACACCCCAGTTGGTCATTAAAAGAATGCATTACAGAGTCTGTAAAGGTTATGTTTCGTCCAGTATCGTTAACAACTTTAACTACAGTGGCAGGTTTTCTAGGTCTATATTTGTCAGCTTATATGCCTCCTTTTGAATATTTTGGATTGTTCACGGCTTTCGGTGTAGTGATTGCTTGGTGTTATTCCATTTTTTTATTACCAGCTTTAATTACTTTACTTAAACCTAAAGTAAGTAAGGATTGGGTGAAGTTGGAGCGACATAATAAAAATGACTTATTCGCAAGCATGATTTCTGTACTTGGTAATATAGCCACTGCTAAGCCTAGAGTAACGGTTACAATTTTTACCATGGTGTTAATAGTAGGTAGTTATTTGGCGACTCAATTAAGAGTTAATGAAAATCGAATAAATACATTCCATAAAGATGAGGCAATTTATAAAGCAGACCATGAAATTAATAATCATTTAGAAGGTACGAATACCATTGATATAATTATAAAAACAAATGAACAGGAAGGAGTTTTTGACCTTCGTGTATTGAAGAAGATGAATGATTTACAGATTTATGCGGAATCACTTGATCATGTTAATGGCTCTACTTCTGTTGTTGATTATTTGAAACAAATGAATAAATCACTAAATGAAGGAAAAGAGAGTTTTTATGAAATACCAAAAAGTAAAGAATTAGTGGCTCAATACTTTTTATTATACTCTGTAAGTGGCGACCCATCTGACTTTGAAGAAGAAGTGGATTATGATTATCGCTTAGCAAATATTCGACTAAACCTAGACACTGCTGAGTTTGTTGAAACAAAACCTATTATTGAAAAACTACAATCATATATTGATAGTTCATTTGATACTGACCTTGTAACCGCAAGCTTAAGTGGGCGTGTCAATGTTAATTATCATTGGATTAAAGATCTAGGGCCTAGTCATTTCCTAGGTGTGTTTATATCACTAATATTTGTTTGTTTGGCCTCGGCTATATTGTTTCGCTCGTTTGTTGCTGGTGTTATGGCAACCGTTCCCGTCGTTTGCTCTATTCTAATGGTATATTCAGCTATGGCACTGACTGGCATTGATCTTGGCATCGGTACATCAATGTTTGCTAGTGTGGCCATTGGTCTTGGGATTGACTTTTCTATCCATACTCTAGAAAGAATGAAGGCTCTTGTAGAAGATGGAATGGTTGATATTAATGAAATTTTTACTGAGCTATATCGTTCAACAGGTCGTGCATTATTATTCAATTATTTGGCCATTGCATTTGGTTTTGGTGTGCTTATCACATCAAAAGTTGTGCCTTTGACACACTTTGGAATAATAGTTGTTCTATCTGTAACAATGAGCTTTCTAGCGGCAATAACATTATTGCCAGCTATTGTAATGCTCTTTAGACCTAAGTTTATATTTTCAAATGAAAATGAAAATGAAAATGAAAATGAAGAAATTAATAAAGTATCTAAGTTAGCTTCAAAATCAATTGCAAGTGTATTACTTCCATTGTTTGGAGTTAGTACGATTCTTATTTTCGGGTTCACATCCAAGCTTGTTTATGCTGCAGAAGCATTAGATGCAATGTCAATTGTTAAAAATATTAATGCAGTTGACGACGGTTTACAGGTAACTAGTAATTTGTCTATAAAAATGATTGATAAACGCGGTAAGGAGCGTAGACGTGAAACAATTAGTTATCGTAAGTATTTCGGAAAAGAGAAGAAAACCATTTTATTTTATAAAAATCCCGCTAATGTAAAAGGTACAGGTTTTTTAACTTTTGATTACCCTAATCCTAAAGTAGATGATGATCAGTGGTTATATTTACCTGCATTAAGAAGGGTGCGCCGAATTTCTGCGTCCGATCGTGGAGATTACTTTATGGGAACGGACTTCACCTATGAAGATATAAAACAAAGTGGTCGTCTAGAGATTAATGATTATGATTTTCAAAGAGGTACTGATGAAGCATTAGTAGTAGATGGGAATAATATAAAAGCAATAGTGTTGATCGCCACAGTAAAAACAAAAGAGATAGCGCGAGAGCTGGGTTATGGGAAGCTTAAAGTTAGGGTGGACCCTAGTAATTGGATTGTTGTTAAAGTGGACTATTGGGATGCTAAAAACAATTCATTAAAGACAGCTTTAACCTCTGAAATTAGAAAAGTAGATGGTATTTGGACTCGTCATAAGCGTGAAGTAATAAACCATCTGACAGGTCATCAGTCTTTATTTTTATTTTCAAATGTTAATTATAAAAATGATATATCAAACAATTTATTTTCTAAGCAATCGTTAGTTCGTGGAATATAAATAAATATCAAATATTTTATAAGAGACGTTATTTAATTAGGCAGATATTAAATATTGATTGTTGATGCAGAGTATATAGATATGATTATTAAAAATAAGATTAATAAATTAATATTTTTTATCGTATTTACTTCTATGGACTCTTGCGTTGCTTATGGGGAAATGTTGTTAGAAGTAGAGCAAGAAATAGCTTATAGCAATAAAAAAAAAGAGGTAGAAAAATCTGAGGTTTCACTAAAGTTAGAGTGGAGTCATCGATTTTATAATAATTTAGATATTACGATGATTCCTCACTTGATATTGGATTACGACGACTCACTTAAGGGTGTGTTAAGTAATCCATATGATAGGGCAGATAATTTTTCATCATTTAATGGCCCAGCATATGAAGATGAAAATCACAGAGTTGAGTTGTTAGAAAGTTATGCTGATATTTGGTTAGACAGCGCATCACTTCGTATCGGAAAGCAACAGGTGGTCTGGGGGCAGGCAGATGGTTTAAAAGTTCTAGATGTTGTTAATCCACAAAACTATCGAGAATTTAATTTATCAGAATTCGAAGACTCTAGAATTCCAACTTGGATAATTAATCTACAATATCCAACGGGTAATGATTCAAGCCTTCAGGTACTTGTGATCCCTGATATGACATTTAATGAATTAGCAGATAGAGGATCCCAATTTGAAATTACTAGTTCTGAACTAGTTCCACAGCCCTCGTCAGGTGTCCCAATTAGTATGGTTAATACTAGGCGACCAGAAAATGGTGTCGAGGCCGGTATTCGCTGGTCTTTATTTTTAGCAGGTTGGGATATAACTGCAAACTATTTTAACTATTATCAAGATACTCCTGTTGTCTATCGTGAGGTAATTAACTCTACTGTATTTGTGATGCCGAAGTATGAACCAAGTCAATTACTGGGGTTTTCTGCTAATACAGCTATATCTGATTGGGTTTGGAAAGTAGAGGCGGGATATGTTATCGATAACTATTTTATTCGAAATGATTTAATTAAATTAGGCATACAAAAAAGTGATGAGTTCTTATCTGTGTTTGCATTCGACTATCATGGATTTTCTGATTTAATGGTGAGCTATCAATTTTTTTATAGCAAAATATTAGATTACGAGGATCAAGTTATTCGTAAAGATAACAGTATTCGGCATACATTATTATTTAAGAAGAATATTTGGAATGAAACATTAGAATTAAAGTTTTTTACATTGTTTAATCAAGATTATGATGATGGGCAAGTAAGACTCAAAGCCACTTACGAAATTAATGATTACTGCTCGATATGGAGTGGGGTTGACTATTTCTATGGAGATAGAGATGGACCGTTTGGACAATTTGAAGATGCGAGTCGATTTACTCTCGGTTGGCGATGGTCTTACTAGAGTAAATTTATAGAAAATTTAATTTTATTTTTGGAGTGCATATGAACTTAATTAATATACTGCGTATAAAAAATCGTGGGTTAGGAGCTATTCTACCTGGCTTAGTTGCTAAGAAAAATGCAAAATTATTTCTAACACCACGGCAGCACAAGTTAAGAGAGTGGGAGTATCAGGCCGAAAGTCTAGGAAGCCGTATTGCATTTGGTGAGGCTCTAAGTGCGTTACGCTGGGGGAATTCTGATAAACGAATTTTATTGATGCATGGCTGGGAAGGTCGTGCAACTCAAATGTATGGTCTTGCTAAGCCCTTAGTAGAAAAAGGTTTTGAAGTAATCGCCATCGATGGTCCTATGCACGGTCAGTCTCAAGGTCAGAAGTCGAATCCAGTGACATTTTCAGAAGCAATTCTTACTGCTAGTAAAGAGTTAGGGCCATTCTATGGTGCTATTGGTCACTCTATGGGTGCATGTGCTTTGGCCATTGCTTATGATATGGGCGCCGATCTAGGCCGATATACATTAATATCTTCGCCAGCTCGTATTTATGATGTCCTAAGGGCGTTTGCATCTTATATGGGGCTTTCAGTTTCGGTGAGCTATAAGTTTGTTAAATTAATAGAAGAAGAGGTGGGGCGATCATCCAAAGAGCTTGATGTGGGCTTAATGATGAAGGGCCATGATAAAGGGTCGTTATTAATTCATGCAAAAGATGATCTAGAGATTCCGTATCATTCTATGCTTCGTATTCGCGATTTATTACAAAACGTAAAATCCATCTCACCAGATGATTTGGGGCATAGGCGTATTATGCGAGATGATAATATAATGGAGCAGGTTGTAGATTTTATGATAGAAAAAAACGAGTCAAGCTGCCTGTAAATACTCAGTAAAATAACTAATAACGTCAACGTATATTGTAATTATAATATCACTTATAGGATCAATATATGACCTTTCGATATATTAGTATCCATTGATATATAGTGCAGTTTAAAAATGTTTTATCATTTTACTGTATCTTTCAGCCATTCACCCTTCTGCGCTTTTACGAATAGTATATTTAATTTAAAATTAAGATAAAAGTATTATGATATTTTAAATAAATAATTATATTTTATAATTATATTGAATATTATTTAAATTTTTATTTATTTAATGTAAATTAAACTTATACAATATTCCTATTTAATTTCGATAAAATTACAATATAACGATTTAAAATCGTTATATTATTATTTCTATTATAAAATTTAATAATATATTCGTATTTATTTATATTTATATTTTTTTATTTACTTTTTTTTATATATGTTTTGTATATTAAAATCGATTCAATAAGCATGAATTTTTATAGATAAAATATTAAATTAAAAGGATTTTTTTATTTAATATTTTCGTAATAAAAAATTAACAGTTAATTATTATGCTTAAACCTATACTTAGATATTTATATGTATTGAGTGTATATTTTTAAGATAAATATTTTAATATATGCATGTATATACATGTTAATTTATATGATAATTAATAAAATTTTAAGGCGGAAGCATGGAATATCAGGTAGTAGATTTTGATGATACAGTTTCAGATATATTTGAGTCGGGCCCAAAAAAAATATTAAAGTCAATTTCTGATATTGTTCAGTATAGAGCATTTAATGAACCTGATAAGGTAGCATTCACATACCTTTTTGATGGGGTAGATAATACACTTAGTTGGACATACATAGATTTACAGAATGCAATAGCTCATGTTGCATTAGTGCTAAATGAAAATATTAACAAAGGTGATCGTGTACTTTTATTATTTGAACCAGGTTTACATTTTATAGCAGCCTATCTAGCAACCATTTCCAGTGGTGCTATAGCAGTACCTTGTCATCCGCCAATGGGTAATGTTCAGATAAAACGCTTGATTAATATGATCCAAGATTGTAGGCCATCACTGTTATTACACAGCACTGTTATTGCTCAAACAGCGCCTCATCTAAAGCAGCTGGCTACTATAAATAATAATCATCCTATGAAGTTAAAATTGATTGATATACCAGATGATTTGGAAAATATTGATTGGCGTCCTGCAAAATTGAGATTAGATGACTTAGCTATGTTGCAATATACATCTGGTTCAACAGGTGATCCTAAGGGTGTTATGGTGACTCAAGATAACTTGGTTCGAAATTGCGAAGCTATTTATAATTGGCTCGGAGAGTATGAGAAAAGAAAAGGCTGTATATGGTTACCTCCTTATCATGATATGGGCTTGCTTGGGGGGATTATGCAACCATTGTATGCTGGCTTCCCATTAGTTTTCATGTCGCCAATGCATTTTATACAAAGCCCTCTAAGATGGCTTAAGGCTATATCTGATCATAGGCTGACTACCACAGGTGCGCCAAATTTTGCTTTCCAATTATGCATCGATGATATTTCTGATAAAGATTTATCTGACGCTGATTTAGATTTATCTTGTATACGCGAAATATTTTGCGGTTCAGAGCCAATAAACCCTAAGACAGTGTCTTTATTTTTGAAACGTTTCAAGAAGTATGGCTTATCTTCTACGGCTATAAATCCATGTTATGGCCTAGCTGAAACAACGTTGTTCATCGCAGGAAAGAAGAGTAACACGAATGTTAAAATTGAAAAATTTTCCAGTAATAAATTAGATCAGGGAATAGCAGTAAAATCGAATTTAAAAAATTCAGAAAGCAGATCTATTGTTAGCTGTGGCTTAACCGGGTATGGGCTAAGTGTACAAATTGTCGATACTGAAATGCGAGCGCCTATTGCTGCAGGCCGAGTAGGTGAAATATGGGTGTCAGGAGGTAGTGTCACAAAGGGATATTGGGAAAAAAATGAGTTAACCAAGATTGCTTTCAATAATAATTTGCCTGCAATGCAAGGGCTTTATTATCGAACAGGGGATTTAGGTTTTCTCCATAACAATGAATTATTTGTAACAGGACGCTCAAAAGAAGTAGTCATTATTCGCGGTCGTAACCTCTATCCGCAAGACATTGAGCGTTGTTTGTTAGCATCTTCTCAACTGCTTGAAAAATCCATTGCGGCTGCTTTTTCAGTAGAAGGAGAGGGTACTGAGAAGCTGATAGTTGTTATAGCATTAAAATCGGATATTAATTTAGAAGAAAGAGAGCAACTTAAATTGAAAATTTCGGCGGCTGTAGCAACTGGATTTAATGTTACACCAGATTATATACATATTGGACCACGTAAGACAGTTCCTCGTACTACAAGTGGTAAAATTCAACGACGAGCATGTCGTGATTTATTTCTTAAAAATAAACTATTAATGTTTACTGCCGATAGGGATAAAAAATGAGTACAGATAATCTCATAATAAATACTACAGTACAGAAAGTTTCTATTGGTTTAACAAGCATGCAAATATTTGCTGCTTTGACAGTTTGTTTTACTACACTAGGGGCTGCTGTTGCTTGTTGGCAAATTTTTCAAGGAACCGTCGGTATACTAGAAGTAGCTCTGTTGCTCGTTTTCTATTTTTCAACGGCTATCGGAATAGAAGCAGGCTTCCATCGCTATTTTTCTCACTCTGCATTTAAAGGTGGAATATTTGTAACTTGGATGATGGGGATTCTTGGTTCTATGGCTGCACAGGGACCAGTTTTGTTTTGGGCAGCCACACATAGAAAGCATCATGCATTTACTGATAAAGATGGTGATCCTCATTCACCCAATATTCATGGAAGACACTTACTCGGTCGAATTAAAGGTTTGCTGCATGCTCACATGGGATGGTTATTTACCAAAGAGCAAGCAAGCTGGGCAAAATTTTCTCCTGACCTGGTGCGTTCTCGAGACATTATCTCTATTAATTCGAGCTATTTAGTTTGGGTGGTATTTGGTTTGTTACTTCCAGCATTCATTGCTGGTGTAATTACTCAGTCTTGGGGTGGTGCCTTTAATGGATTAATTTGGGGGGGGCTATTTCGAATATTCTTATTAGATCACATGACTTGGACGATTAATTCTATTTGCCATACAGTTGGAAGTCAGCCTCACGAATCTAAAGATAATAGCCGTAATATTTTTTTATTATGTATTCCTTCTGTTGGAGGCTCTTTTCATAACAATCATCATGCTTATCCAATAGGCGCTCGCAACGATCATCAATCTATTCTGCAGTTGGATTTATCAGGAATGTTCATTGAATTCCTGGGCCTGTTGGGCCTAGCCAGTAATATTAAGCGTTATAAAAAAAAATCATAATTTGAAGTATATAGGGAGTGAATATGGATACTCAAGCCACATTAAGTGCGCCTGAACAGCAAGTTATTGTGCCAGGTGTATCGTATCTTGAAGGTCGAGCAGCTCAACTGCAGCGGGCATTTGCATTAGGAATTATGATCATTCCAGCACTAGGAGCATTTGAAATGGTACGACTATTGTTTCAAACCACCATATCTGCATGGGCTTGGGGTTTATTCGGTGTTATGTATTTTGTTCATATGTTTGGGGTCACAGCTGGGTTGCATCGATTAGCATCACACAACGGTTTAAAAGCGGGACCTGTGATAAAAGCGATATTAACAATTATGGGGTCAACTGCAGCACAAGGGCCGTTATTATATTGGGTCGCAACGCATCGACGTCACCATATCTATAGTGATAAAAAAGGTGATCCTCATTCACCTAACTTACATAAAAACAAGTTAATGGGCCTTTGGTATAGCCATATGCCATGGATGCTAGAGCGTAATGTTTCAGCATGGAGTCACTATGCTAAAGATGTATTAAGAGACCGTGTGTATTTTTTCGTGCATCAAAAATATCTCACATGGGTAATGTTGGGACTATTATTGCCAGCTGCTATTGGCGGGCTTATCGGTGGCACATTTGAAGCTGCTTGGATTGGTTTTATTTTTGGAGGTCTTGCTCGTATGTTTTTTGCAAATCAAGCGGCTTGGATGGTTGGTTCTTTGTCCCATCGATATGGAAGTTGTCAGTTTATCACTGGTGATAAAAGTAAAAATAATTGGCTAGTAGCTTTTCTCGCTTTCGGTGAAGGTTTACAAAATAACCATCATGCGTTCCCAATAAATTATCGCCATGGAATTTATTGGTACGAACCTGATTTAACTGGCTGGGTACTATGGGTCATGTATAAAATTGGGTTGTTGGAGGAGATTAAATTCCCTTCTAAAAAAAGAATCGATGAACTATCTATAAAAAATTAATTTTTAAAATTTATTTAAATTATAATTAAAAGATGAGGAATAAATAATGGGAATATTTAAATCTATTAAAAGCGTATTTGTTGAAAACAACTCAACTGTTATCGATGGTAACGATGTGCAGGCGGTGACCCAGTGGCTATCAAAACGTATGGCGAATCAATTAAAAATAGATTCAACTAAAATCGACCCGTCTAAACCATTTGAAGAATATGGTTTAGACTCTATGTTTGCTGTAAAAGTAACTGGTGAATTAGAAAAAGTTGTAGAAATGCGTTTATCTCCAGCGTTATTATTTGAAAATACTTGTATTAGCGATGTAGCTAATGTCATTGCTAAAGCTGCTTAATTAAAATTACAGGGAGGTGAGTATGACTATAACATCTATACCAGAAAACTCTGATGCTAAATATCGTGAGTATATTCAGCGCATCGATGAATTAAAATCAGCTAAAATAACAGGCTCAATTCCTAAGGAGTTATTTAAGAAAAATATATTCCGTGCATTGTTTGGTTTTCTCACCAGCTATGCACTTTACCTAGGTAGTATTGTTGGTATTGCCTTCTCTCCCCATTGGAGTTTAGCCGTACTGCTGATGACGACCGCAGGCTTAGGTGGTTGGGGTTTACATTGTATCGCTCATGATTGTGGTCACGGTTCGTTTTCAAATTCTAAAAAATTTAACTCAATTATTGGTCATATATCACTAATACCGTTGCTATATCCATTTAATTCATGGCGCCATGTTCACAATATGCATCACGGCTCCACTAATCATTTAGAAATGGATACTGATTGGAGGCCTGTTTCTCGTGAGATATATGATCGAATGCCATTTCGAGAACGCACAGTATATTTATTTACGCGTTCCATAGGTTTTTGGGCTGGTACCTTACATTACTGGTGGGTATCAGCTTTTCATACGGATTTTTATCCGCAAGCTAGAGCTCGTTTAGAAGTACGTCGCTCTATAACTTTTATAATAATTGTATTGATATTGATATTTTCAACACTTTGGTACTTTACTGGACTTATGGGTATCCTTCTTTATTTTATAGCGCCTTTAGTAGCAACTCATATCTGGTTCAGTATTACTACGCTGATGCATCACACTGCCACAGATGTTCCTTTTCTTGAAAAAGAGAACTGGTCTTTAAATGGTAGCCGTATTCTACTTACTACAGATTATATTTATCCTAAATGGTTATTATTTCTAACACATAATATATCTGTCCATGCGGCACATCATGCCTCTCCAACAGTACCATTTTATAATTTACAAAAAGCTCAGAAAGCGTTAAAAGATGCCTTTCCAGGTATGATTCGTGAGAAGCCATTTAAGTTTAAAACACTATGGGAGATTGTTACGCAGTGTCATTTCTATAACCCTTCTACTGGATATTATGAAAGTGCTAGGGAAAGCAACATTACACGATCTAATTTTTCAGCAGCTGGAAAGGGGCACGGTGAGGTCTAATGTCTAATATTAAATATCAGAGAATGAAAGTAAATATTCTTTCTATATTGGCACCACAACTGGCTGGAAAATTAGCGACTAAGCTATTTTCTAAGTCTAGAAATACAGCCAATGAATATAGTAAGGCTCTTATCCCAATGGGAGCTTACTGTGAAAAAATCGCTTCACCAGAGCATAGAGTAGAAAACATTTATATCTGGGGAGATAGCGGTGACATTGTTTTGTTAGTCCATGGTTGGGGGGCTAACTGTTCAAGTATGTTTGGTTTTGTACAATCATTACTTGATCAAGGATTCAGAGTGGCTACTTTTGATGCTCCAGCTCATGGCTGTACTCCAGGTGAATATACAACTATGCGGGAGTTCACTAAAGCAGCTGAACATATTATTAAGCAGCTTGGCGATGTTCGTCATATTGTGGCCCATTCACTTGGCAGTATAGTGGGTATGGCTGTGTCAGCTAAAAACCCAAATATTGAAAGTATAACTATTGTTTCAGCACCCGTTTCATTATCAGATGTACTGGATATATGGTCGAGTAATTCAATTGAAATATCAGATTTTATTCGACAGAGAGTTCTCTCTCAATTGCTAAAAGATAATGGTGTACCGGTTAGTTACTGGGATATAGGCTTACTTGCTAGGGATTGGGTAAAACCAGTATTAGTTATTCATGATGACGATGATGATGTTGTGGGCTTTCATGCTGATAAAATAAAAAACTTTTTCCCTACTGGTGAGATCCGTCTTACAGAGGGCTTAGGTCATGCAAAAATCCTAATGAGTAAGCAAGTTCACAATTTTGTCTCTGATTTTATTACAACACCTGTACAACAGCGAGATGCTGCAATATGAACCTCCAAAACCGATTGAATGTTAAAAATGTAGTTCCACTCTTTATCATTAGTGCGATTACTTAAATGTTTTAAGTTAACGCTGCCGCGTCCCTGCCAATTAAAGGCACACCTATAAATGTCTCCACGTTTGACTGCAAGGCCATATATTCATTAGATAACTATAGCAAGCTCGGTCTCTAACCGACAGTAAATATAAATAGGATAAGCACTTGTCGAGATTTTATTTACGAGCATAAAAAAGGTGAACCATTCGGTTCACCTTTTATGTTGTGCACAATGTTTCAATCATCATATCAAGCAACTGTTCTGGCAATAATGTTTCAGCAACACCAAAACCTATTTTAATCTTCTTTGTGCTTGCCACAAGGGTCAGAATTGCCGCCGCGAAAGCCAACACCGTTACCGTGTTCTGCGGCTTTCTTAGCACGCTTGATAGGTAACTGCTCGGCATCTTCTAAGCTTAGCTTGTTTGGCTCACCCGTAACTTGATCTAGAGGGATAGTTCTGTCTCTTGGTGGCAATTCAAATTCTTTTAGTAATTTGATTTATCGTTTATGTGGGTGTCCAACTACAGGGATTCTGTAGAAATAAGTAAGGCATAATATGCCTCTATTATACCTGTTGCTGGACTGTCTACCTAAAGGCTGAGGTCGAAGCACTCTGTTATGATGCGCTAGACAGTGTTAATGCTGACTTAGGTTGGCATAAACAGGCTAGCGTTAGCCCTTCTGCTTGCTCTTTAGGCAATAACCCAGGTGGATTTTTGATGCTTAAATTGGCCTGCCCCTGTTCAACTTTCATCATGCAGCAGCCGCATTGTCCGACACCACAGGCATGCGGAATTTGAATGCCACTTTGCTGAGCGGCTTGTAATACGGTCTGGTTTTCGGCAATGCCTAGCTGATACGACTCGCCATTAGGCAATATGATATTAACGGGATGCAACTCGCCGATAGGCTCAGGCAGAGTTTGGCTAAATTCTTCAATAAAGACCTGATCTTCGCTAATCTGTAAATTATTCAGCGTCATAGCCACGGTATCTTTCAATCCCTTAGGACCACAGATGAAGTACTGGCAGCCCTTCACATTGGCTTGTGCACTCGAATCAGTCGTTAGCAGTGCTAGCAACTTATACTCGGTTAGATACCTGCTTTTTTGGGTCTTGTTATTCGCGTCATACGGACGAGAAAATAGATGCGTTAACTGGAATTGTTCTGGGTATTCTTCTTGCAGCTGCGCAAGCTGCTGATGAAACATCACATCGCTACTGTGCGTATTTGCGTAGATTAGATGCACATGGGTCTCTGTGGATAAATTAGAGCTGTTTTGCAGTGCGGTCTTGGCAATCGACAAAAGGGGTGTGATACCACTGCCCCCGGCTATCAGCACAAGTGATTGACTTTGCAACTTTGCCGTTGGCGGATAAATAAACTCACCAAATGGCCCGGCTACTGTCAGTTCATCCCCGACCTTTAAATCCTCGTTTAAATAGTTCGATAACAAACCTCCGGATACCGCTTTTACCCCGATGGTTAACTTGCCCTCATGAGGCGCTTGGCAAATAGAATAACAGCGAGTAACCGCTTGGCCTGCAATCAGCTTGGTGACAGTGACGTATTGCCCGGCTTTGAAATTAATCGTCTTTCCGTTGAGTGCAGCAAAGCTGATAGCCACTGAATTAGGGGTTAATTTTTCGATGCTTTCGACATCTAGCGTGAGCTTATGAATGCCATCGATGCTGCTAGGTTCTTTGGCATAAACCGATTGACCAAAGCCTGGATTCGTTCGAGAAAATAATACTTCAATCGGTGCATTATTTTTCACTAAGGTTGGGCGAATCAAATTGAATACACGCTGGTAGTGATACCAAGAGACACGTGGATACAGGTGATGGATGTGGTGATAATTTTGCCCCAAGGTTAAAAATTTCAAGCCTGGGAATAAATAGCTGCGGGTATTTTGGTAGCGGCTCTGCTGACGCGTAGGCGTATGAGGAATCCAATCAAACAACATACCCAGAATGAAACTGGAAAGAAATATGGGGATGATTCCTATCATTAATAATTCCATGCCATAGCCTGCGATAACTAGACTCGCCGCAATCGAGAAGGTCGCGATAAAGTACAGTATCGAGCTCGCATGAGTTGACGCAATCACCGGGTCTTTTCTAAAGCGTGTCAGCATTAATACCAGGTAATTCACTGGTAAGGTTAACGCACGCAGGCTTGCCTCTATCCATGTATCGCCACGAACCCAATGGTCGGGGTCTCGGTCGGGGTCATTGGTAAAAGCATGATGATAATCGTGGGTCTTAGCAAATAATCCAAATGGCACAATAAAAAACAGAATGGTAGAAGTCCAACCCATGAAGCGCTCTATCGGTTTCATCCAGCTGACATCGTGTGCGATGTTGCCATGTCCTGCTTCATGAGCCACGGTAAAGCCTAAATACAAAATAACAGTTGAGACTAGCATGCCGGTTAAAAGACTGATGCTGTCGCTATAAATGGCGCCTAATAAACCCACATAAGCAATGATAAGGGCGACAAATAATGAGACAGTGCCCCAAGCGACACCCGTTGAATAATCGGTCCAGGTTTTTGTTGTCATACTAATGCTCAACCTATTTGAGTGAAGTGTGTGTAAGTCCTAACAGAGTACGGCACTCTCATCGTCAGTCTTACCATTTTACGCCACCAGCTTGCCATTTCATGCCATCCTTCTTAAGCTAATGTTATAACTCTTTCGCTAATAACTTCATTTAATTGGGCTTGTCGATGAGCACTCCTTATATCAATAGCAGTTTTTTAACCGGCTTTAGCCAACTGGTGCTTTCAAAGGGAGGCAACCCAGCTGAGCTTTATGAATGGGTCGGATTGGATAAAGAGGTCTTTATTGAAGAGAACTTACAATCACGCGATGTCAAAAATCTCCTAATTCCGTTCGATAAATTCGTTGATTTATTAGAACATACTGCCCATGTTTTAACGTTTCCGAATGTGGCAATGGAACTCGCCCGCCAGCAAAACATGATGATTTTAGCGCCGCTAAGATTACAGTTAAAAGACTGCACTAATGTTTTACAAGCCTTGCAAGTGATCATTAAATATTTGAAAATTTTAGTCTCGGGTTATCAGGTTGATATTAAAATTGAAAAAGATTTAATTAGAATTTCATTTCAGATGGTATCAGCAAATGTTCAAAACCTGGTCCAATATCAAGACTATGCGTTGGCCAGTGCGGTGTCGATTCTACATGGCATGCTGGGAAAATCTTACCCATTACGATCGTGTTATTTTTTAAGAAATGAGTTCGATGAAAAGCGAATTGCTGAATATGCCCGTTATTATGGCTGCCCTGTTGCGTTTAATAGTGAGCAGCTGGCGATTACAGCGGAAAGCTCTATTTTAGATCAGGATGTTGCGCCACTTATTAAAGAAATTAATGCTCAGGTTAATTTAGCGCTGTCGACATCGGCTAACGATATCATTGCTAATGTATCGCGCATGATCAGCCTGTCGTTAGCCAATGGCAGTAGCAATATTGCTGATATCGCTGCATCGATGAATTACAGCCAACGCACTCTGCAACGCAAGTTGAGTGCAAAAAAAACCTCTTACAGCGCGTTATTAGATTCGGTGCGTTTCAGTATGGCGAACCAATACCTGAAGAGCACTTATTATCGCTTAACCGATATTGCGCTGTTATTAGGCTACAGTAATTTGAGTTCTTTTAGTCGAGCGTATTTTCGTTATGCGGGGATCTATCCGATGGAAGTAAGAAAGCGCATACGTTATGCGCTTTAAAGCAACATTGGATATTTGCGTTCCCAAGTGACATTAACCAAATAGGTAAGCAGCGAAGATTTTGCCCGTGTTATTGTATTGGCTAAGCAAGATAGCACCTCGGGTAAAGAAATGATGATTCATATATTACTCAATTGATCTCAGGTTCCATATTAGGTTTTATTTTTTTATCATATTAAATGTATATGCATGATATGTATGCAAAGTGTACAAGTATCCGTTATACTTCATAGGGAATAATGAAGTCTTAGAGGTTTTATGAGTAACATAACTCATTGCTTTAACTTAAAAATGCGACAGGCTAGTCGTGTTTTAACTAATCATTATGATGGTTACTTACGTGATGATGGTATAACTGTAACGCAATTTTCTATATTGCGTTCTCTCTGGTATATGAAAAGTACCTCTCAAAAAGACTTGCAAGAAGTATTAGTATTGCAACAGACTACCCTAACTCGCAATCTAAAGCCCTTAATCCGCGATGGCTATATTCGAATTAGCCCCAGCCCAGAAGACGGTCGGGTAAAGTTGGTGTCATTAACTGATGAAGGTAAGACACTGTTTCAACGTGCACGAAAGCAGTGGAAAAAAGCTCAAAATCATATTTCAAAGCAGCTTGGCGGTAAACTAAGTGAGAAAATTACTGATGTGGCCGATTCTATTTTAAAATTGACATAATTATAAAAAATTATTTTAGCCTTGTTCACTTAATGATTTTATCTATATTTATACAGAGGTATCGTCTGCATGTTCATTACTGTAACTATAGTGAATAATTTAAAATGAATAGTCTAGAGAATAAAGTGCAAAGTAGTGCTCAATGTACCTGTGGTAATGTAAGCTTTGAGTTAGTGGGAAAGCCCTTATTAAGAGGTTATTGCCACTGCACAATTTGTCAGGAATTTAATCAGAAAGATTTTGCAGATATTTGTTTGTACCTAGCTAAAGATGTTGTTATGCCAGCAGAGGAAACGGTTGAATATAAAACCTATGCAACTCCACCGATGGTATATCGTGGTAAATGCACTTCATGCGAACAACCTGCCTTAGAATATATTTCATTACCTCTAATGCCAAAGCTGGTCATTGTACCTAGTTCAAACATCAATAATCAGAGTGTATTGCCAAGTTCATTGCTCCATATCTTTTATCATTCAAGAGTCAGGGTTATTGAAGATACCCTTCCAAAATATGAAGGGTATTTGAAAAGTCAGTTAGTATTGCTTGCAGGGTTAATTCGTGGTTATTTTAGTCGCTAGACTTAAAATAAACTGGCCTGTGGTTTATTAAGCAGTACAGCGTCACCCACCTGTATTTTCCCTGTTTGTATAATCTTACAGCACAGTCCTCCATGTCCCATCATAGCTGCTACGCCACCTCGGCCAAGTGCATGTTCCATTCTTGAGCAAGGGTGGCAAAGGGCGCCTGCTTCAAAAATTGCATCTCCAATTTGAAATGTTTGATATCGTAGGGCAGTTAGATTGATATTTTTAACCACCAAGTTTCTCCGAAGTAACGCTGGATGCACGTTTTTGCCTCCAAGATAATGAGAGATTTGTTGAATGTATTCTTCGCTAATAATAGTAACTTGGCGGCCAGAACCTGGGGTCTTTCCTACTCTATGGTCACCTTCTAGCCCTTCTCCAGCCAATGCTGTGACGTTATCTAGATTAGTCATGTTTGCTTTTCGTTCAGGTCGCATGCCTATCCATGTGAGTTCTCCCGGCGGTAATGACTGTATAAAGCGAGAAAAAATCCTTTGTTGGCTGTTCATGTTCATCCCATTGGCGAAATTATAATTGGTTGATTATACGCGCATAAAGCACATTTGGTTGTTTACAATGATCGTGCCTTAATAGCGGAGATTTATTATAGCTCGGATCATGATTTTTAGAGTATTAGAGGGTAAGCTATAGCATACGATTTTTATATATATAGACAGTGATACTGAGCGCTTATGTTTCCATTTGAAAGTTTAATAATACCTGTGTTAATCACTTTGGCGTTTGCATGCGGTGTATTTGTTTTAAGCCGTCAGTCCAATGCCCGTTTGGCTGATGCTAATGTACAAATCAATGGATTGCAGCAGCAATTACTGGTCAAAGGGCAGGAGACTTTAAAGTTGCAAGCTCAGGTTGCTGTTACGCAGTCAGATTTAGCCCAGTCAACAACGTTTCAAGCTTTGGCGCAGGCAGCAGAGAGTTCCATAAAAGAGCAGATTACTGTTATGGTAACCGACAGAAGGGAGCTTCAGAATAAATTAGAAATTAGCCGAACAGAATTAAACACCGTTCAGGGACAGTTAAAGCATACACAGGCTGTGTTGGCAGAAAGAGAGTTAGACACGCAAAAGTTAAGTCAGAAAGAGTCGGTTATTGACCAGCTAAATTTACAAGTGTCAGACCTTAAAACCCAGTTAAATCAAGAGAAAGTAGAGCGCCAGAAAGACCAAGAGAATCTGGATGAAAAACTCCAACTTCTGCAGAGTAATAAAGCCCAGTTAAGTCAAGAATTTGAAAATTTATCAAATAAAATATTTGAAGAAAAGAACAAACAGTTTAAAGCTAGCAGCCAAGAAGGGCTAAACAGTTTATTAACACCTTTTAAAGATCAGCTTGAAGGCTTGCGCAAAAAAGTAGACGATGTTTATGTGGCTGAAAGTAAAGATCGTTCTGCATTAAAAGAGCAAATTAGCAGTCTTCACGATCTTAATAAGCAAATTACTGAGGAGGCTGCATCGTTAGCCCGTGCCTTAAGAGGCGAAAAGAAGACACAAGGTAACTGGGGTGAGTTGGTGCTAGAGACTGTGCTGGAAAAATCTGGCTTACGGCAAGGTGCTGAATATGTTCGTGAAAAAAGTATTACAGATGAAATTGGTGAGCGTTTTCGTCCCGACGTAATTATTAACTTACCAGAAGAAAAACATATTGTCGTCGATGCAAAAGTGTCATTAAATGCTTATACAGATTATGTGAATGCAGAAGGTGAAGCGGATCGAGTTAAATTTTTAAAGCAGCATATAGATGCAGTACGTATGCACATTAAATCTCTATCAGAAAAGTCTTATTCAAAACTACCAGGGTTGAATAGTCCTGACTTTGTGTTTATGTTTATGCCTATCGAGCCGGCATTTATGGTGGCATTTGAACACGACGATCAATTATTTAATGATGCTTTCGAAAAGCGTATTGTGGTAGTAACACCAACAACTTTATTAGCCAGTCTTCGTACCGTTTCTAGTTTGTGGTCTATAGAGCGACAAAATAAAAATGCAAAGCAATTAGCAGAGCAGGCCGGTAAGGTACATGCCAAGCTAGTAAGTTTTGTCGAGGAAATGGAAAAAATTGGTAAGCAACTTGGTACAGTTCAGGGTACATATGATAATGCTTGGAATAAATTAAAAGAAGGTCGTGGTAATTTAATTAGTCAGGCTCATAAATTTAAAGATTTGGGTGTTCGAGTTAAAAAGGAAATTCCTCAGCAAGTTCTTGATACTGCAGAATTAGAATTTGCAGAAGAAGTTGAAGCAGATACTGATAAATAAGAGATTGATATGGCTAGTCACTTAATTGAAAAAGAAAGCAATTCTGCTGTTGATCAAAAGCGTTTTGCATTTATTGAATTAATGATCATATGGGAAGGGCAGGTGAATGCTGCTCACATTAGTCAGCAGTTCGAATTAGGTGTTAAGTTGGCAGCCCATGTTATTCAAAAATATAAAAATTTATATCCAGAAAATATTGAATATCATGCAGTTACTGAATCTTATATCACTTCAAAAACTATGGTTGCTCAATTTACAGGGGGCAGTCTTCAAGAATACGTCCAGCTAATTGCAAATGGCGAAAGCGTTACTCAATTAGCTATGCCTACACGTAACGTAAATCCAAATTTAGTTAGGCCTATTTTACAGGCTATCCGCGAGCAAAGGCGTCTTAGTATTGCCTATGCATCGGTTAGCCATCCAGAATTTAAAACTCGTATTATACAGCCCCATAATATTGTATACGATGGATTACGCTGGCATGTGCGTGCTTATTGTGAAAAAAACCAAGGGTACCGCGACTTTGTCTTAAGTCGATTTAATGCAGAGACCCCCAGTGAATTATTAGATGCGGCCGATCATTACGATTTAGAAGATAAACTTTGGCAAACTATTCTAGATTTAGAAATCATTCCAGATCCAAGGCTCGATAAAAACCGTTGTCGTATCATTGCGTTAGATTACGATATGGAGCCCAGTGCAGAAAATCCATATGTAAAAGTCATGAAGGTTAGAGCGGCATTGTTGATGTATCTAATTAATCGCTTAGGTTTAGACCAATATCATAATAAGCCTGAAGCACAGCAAATTATTTTGTCACCCGATTGTCAGCAGTTATTAAAACCTTACATGCCAAGTTAATTGTCTTAACCGATACTTTAAAAGACATAAAAATACGACTTGAAACTTACAAATGAAAATAAAAGTGAACATCCATGATTCGTAATTATTTACCTAAAATATTCAATTTATTAGCACTTACTTGCCTACTGACTCCCTTTATCTTTTCAGTGGCTTATGCCCAGAATGTTATTTTAATTATTGGCGACGGTATGGACGACCAGCAGATAACAGCCGCCCGTAACTATTTGCATGGGGCTCGAGGTAAAACAATTTTAGATACAATGCCTATTCGATCTGCTGTGCAGGTATTAACGGTTGATAATGAAGACCCCAATCAAAATCTTTATGTGGCCGACAGTGCAAATAGTGCAACGGCATTGGCAACAGGCGTTACCACCAGTATTGGACGAATTGCAACCACGGCAAAAACCGACAAAGATTTAACCACTATTATTGAGCTTGCGGAAGACCAAGGATTTAAAACAGGCTTAGTCACAACCGCGTCAATTACTGACGCTACCCCAGCCGCGTTTGCTGCCCACGTTAGTATGCGTGGCTGTCAAAGCCCTAAGCTTATGGTTCAGTATGAGGCAGGTGGTGATTTTATTGTGGATTGTGGGCAAGACCTTCAAGCCAAAGGCGGCCTAGGAAGCATTAGTGAGCAGTTAGCTATGAGCAATGTAGATGTCTTACTTGGGGGTGGGATGAAGATGTTTACGCCATTGGCTGAAGGCTCTGAAAAAACTGTTTTACAGCAAGCAAAAGAACATAACTATCATGTGATTAATAGTTTAGAAGATGTCCGTAATGTTAAGCCAATTGAAAAGATGCTGGGATTATTTGCTAGCAAGCATCTAGAAGTACGCATGCAAGGAACGGACGGTCGGATTGCTGAGCAGCCAGAGTTCAGTTTTTTAAACTTTTTTCATCGATATTTAGGCCGTGTTACATTGCCAGATGAAATGGGCTGCGAAGCTAATCCCGCATTCTTCGCTGAAAACACGCCTAACCTTAGCGATATGTCTAAAGTTGCCCTAGATCATCTGAGGAATGATAAAGGTTTTTTCTTGATGATTGAAAGTGCCAGTATTGATAAGCAGTCTCACCAGCGCAATCCGTGCGGTTCAATTGGTGAGGTTGAGCAATTATTTGAAGCAGTTCAAGTGGCATTAGATTTTGCTAAACAGAATAAAGATACATTGATTTTAATTACCGCGGACCACGGTCAAGCAGCACAGATCATTCCTAATGGCAGCATGTTCAGTGCTTATGGAGTACCTATTTCAACCCCTGGAGCCATTGCACGTATTAATACCCTTGAAGGTGGAGTTATGGCAATTAATTATGGTACTAACGAGTTTAGCCACGAAGAGCATACAGGTGTAAATGTTCCATTATTTGCTAATAAAAATGTTCAAGACAAAAATGGTAACAACCTAATTTCCAGTCTGATCCTGCAGCAGGATATATTCACTATTATTAAACATTATTTAGGTTTGTAATTAGTCTGCTTATTAAGGCTTTATCTTGCTAATGCAACGCCTTTGATTTGCGCAAATATATTTTGGTCAATCCGCAAATTTAAACGCTTAGCTGAATAGCTGGATATACGACTTAATAGCAGCTGCCCGTCAACTTCAAGTTGAATTAGGCAATGGGCCGTTTCTTCGTGTTGAATATTCACTATCTTGCCATTCAGTATATTTAAAATACTACTGTCCATAGCATGGCTTAAACTAATGCTGACATCTTTTGCATGAACACTTAATCTAACACGATCTGATTTTCGTGTTATGGGTTGAGTTAGGTAAACACACTGCTCATTTAACATTACTTTGCTTAGGCCGTCTTGCTGGTAGCCTTCTTGTTTGATTTTTCCAATTAACAAACTGCTGGCATCTGGGTGCTGGTTAAATGGGTTGTTAATGTCAGCCAGAATCTCCATAAGGGTACCGCTCTTATCAACCTGACTTATATCGTTATATTTATCCAATAAAATAACATTATCTGCAAGTTGCATTACCTCATCAATACTATGAGTCACATATAATATTGGCAGATTCCAAGATTGGGAGATAATTTGAATAAACGGTAATATTTCAGCTTTACTTTTCCAATCTAAAGAAGCCAGTGGTTCGTCCATTAGCAATAACTGAGGTTTTGATAATAAACTTCGAGCAATAGACACGCGCTGCTTCTCTCCACCGCTTAAATCGTTAATCCTATGATTTAATAAATGTTTGATATTTAATTGCTGCACACATAAATCAAAATCCTGTTGGTTTGCATTCGATCGGTCTAACGCAAACATCAAGTTTTGATTAACATTAAGGTGAGTAAATAGTTGGCTATCTTGAAATACCATAGCCACATTTCGCTTATGGGTAGGCAAGTTAATATTCTTGGTTGGGTCTGACCAACAGGCCTCATTAAACTGTACAACACCGCTGATAGTTTCTAACCCAGCAATGCTTCTAAGCAAATGACTTTTACCGCATCCGCTTGGCCCAAATAAAACATGAACACTGGCCGAGTTCCAGACGATTTCATGTTCAATAATCAGGGAGAATTTATCTTTAACCAGTTTGAAATCCAATAACAGTTTCATAATAATTGGCTGCCTTGTGACTGGCTATTGGCATTGGGTCTATTACGATAGACCAGTGTCAATAAAATAAATGATAATCCAAGTAATATGCCAGACAATAAATGAGCATCGCCATAGTTCATTGTTTCTACATGTTCAAAAATCGCAATTGAAACCACTTGTGTTTCGTTAGGAATATTTCCTCCAATCATTAATACCACGCCAAATTCTCCCAGCGTATGTGCGAAGCCTAGAGTTGCTGCTGTTATATAGGCCGGCTTAGCCAGTGGTAAAATAATATGTCTAAAACTGTCTAAAAATGAAGCGCGCAACGTTGCAGCCACTTGAATTGGGCGTGAGCCAATTAATGTAAAGCCATTTTGTAAAGGTAAAACGACAAACGGTAGGCTATAAATCACTGATCCTATAACCAGTCCAGTAAAGCTGAATGCCAGTGTGCGATCACCCCATAGGCTTGCTATCCAACCTCCGGGGCCATCTGGCCCAAGGGCAATCAATAAGTAAAAGCCTAAAACAGTGGGAGGCAAAACCAGCGGCAGTGCAATAATTGCCTCTACTAGATATTTACCTTTAAATTGTTTATGGGCTAAGCCCCAAGCAATAGGAGTCGATATTATCAGTAAAATAAAGGTGCTAATAAAGGCGAGTTTTAATGTGAGAAAAAGTGCATCCATGGAATGTATTGTATCAACCGTTGGTTAAAGTTTTTTTGGATCGTCGTTGATAACTATATAGCCATTATCAGTTATTATTTTTATCGCTACAGGTTCAGATAAAAATTTTATAAATGCTTGTGCTGCCGCCGTTTCAGTTAAACGTAATCCCCACTGCTCAATAGGTTTATGCAACTTATTAGATATAGGGATAATGCTTTTTATCTTGTTAGAGAAATCTTTGTTCTGTAAGTTTAAGCTGGCGAATTGTGAGTTGGCAATAAATGCCGCCTCAGCACTGCCACTAGTAAAAAATTGATGGGTTTGCGCAATATTTTGTCCCGTGACCGTTTTATTTTTCATAGACTCTATTAAATTAAGTGAGGTCAGTGCTTCTATTGTAGCTCGGCCATAAGGAGCTAGCTTGCTATTTGCAATAGCTACCTTATTCGCTTGTGTTATTATCTGAGAAATAATATCTCTTTCAAGTTTAGTATACGCTTTATGTGTGTCTTTTAGAGAATCTGAAAAATCAGGGAAATTATTAACAGGATTGCGACTAATCAGTACTAATGAACCTTGCGCATATAGGAATAAATTTTTGGAGTTTAGTTTAAGTTTGTCTAATAAAAATTCTGGATGCTGTTTGTTAGCCGAAAGAAATACATCAAATGGTGCTCCATTTAATATTTGATGGCTAAGTTGGCCCGTACTTGCGGTAATAATATTAATTAAATAAGGAGTTTTATTTTCAAATGCTAATTTAAGTTCCTTGGCTGTGGATAAAAAATTACTGGCAACGGCTACATTTATATTTTCATTTTTTATACTTCCGTAGCCAAGCATTGAATAAACAGACAAAGCTAAAAATATAAGGGCGATTTTTAATATGACGTATATTCTTATCATTCCTGTTGCCACTTATTCATGGCCGTTTTATCTTTCTGCAATGCTTCTACCCAAACATCTCCATGTTTTGTGGTTTCTTTCTTCCAGAATGGAGCTTGATTTTTTAGATAATCCATAATAAATCGGCAGGCATCAAAACTTGCCTCTCGATGTTTTCCGCTAACGGCCACATATACTATTTGGTCTGCCAGATGTAATTGCCCAATACGATGGATCACACGAACACGACTAATAGGCCAGCGCTGTTTAGCTTGAAGCACAATGTCATGCAGTGCTTTTTCAGTCATACCAGGGTAATGCTCTAAAAACAAGCCGGTAACGTTATTGCCTTGATTGAAATCTCGCACCAATCCAGTAAAAAATACAATAGCGCCATCTTCTTGATTATCTTTGCGCATTAAATTGTATTCGTTGGAAATATCAAAATCAGCTTGTTGCACGCCTACATAAATATCACCAGTTTGATTCAATGTATTTGACATTTATCCCCCTGTCACTGGTGGGAAAAATGCAATTTCGTCCCCTTTAATCACAGTGTGATTACCTTCAGCCATAGATTGATTCACCGCACTCAGCAATGTGCGTTTTTGAATGAACTGAGCCCATTTAGGGTTCTGTTCTACCAGACCAGTCAATACATCATCGATTGTGCAGGGTAGCTCGATAGAAAGATCGAAACTTTCCGTTTTAAGCTGTTCACGTAGCTGGGCAAAAAATAAAATAGTTAGCATGGTTATGTGTTATCCGCTTTAAAGTCACCAGATTTTCCACCTTGTTTTTCTAATACACGTACCCCAGAAATAACCATGGCTTTATCTACGGCTTTACACATATCAAATAAGGTAAGTGCTGTTACTGATGCGGCAGTTAACGCTTCCATTTCAACACCAGTTTGTCCTGCAAGTTTACACATAGTCTCTATGCGTACACGGTTGTGATCAGGCTGCGGATCAAATTCTACCGATACCTTTGTAAGCATTAGTGGATGGCAAAGGGGAATTAAATGACTGGTCTGTTTGGCTGCTTGAATACCAGCAATGCGGGCGACTGCAAATACATCGCCTTTGTGATGATCACCTTCCATTATCATGGTTAAGGTTTCAGGTGTCATATTTATATACGCTTCGGCGCGAGCGATTCTGGTTGTGATCTTTTTTTCGCTAACATCAACCATGTTAGCTTCACCGTTGGCGTTAATGTGAGTCAAGCTCATAACTTAAGTCCTTGTGGCGCAGTTTTCAATTTCAGTCTTTTTCAATTGAGCCACAAAATTACATGGCCCTTGACGATTATCTAATTGAGCTTGAATAATTTCATCCCAAGCTGTTTTGCAAGCATTGGTAGAACCCGGCATACAAAAGATAATAACGCCATTGGCTAGGCCAGCTACGGCACGACTTTGAATAGTACTGGTACCAATTTGATTAAAGCTAATATGACGAAATAACTCACCAAATCCCAAAACTGTCTTATCAAATAATGGAATTACGGCTTCAGGAGTGCTGTCTCGCCCAGTAAAGCCAGTACCACCAGTAACCAATACACCTTGAATACTTTCATCGGCAACCCAGTGGCTAATGGCTGCACGAATTTGATAGATATCATCGATGACAATTTTTTTATCTGCTAAATTATGGCCTTGACCCTTGAGGCGCTCTACTAATAAATGACCACTGGTATCGGTTGTTTCGTCGCGCGAGTCAGAAACAGTGAGTACGGCCAAGTTTAACGGTTCAAATATAGCGTTTTTATCTTTAGACATTGCGACCTCAATCAAATGGAAGAAACCCATTAAGGCGTAAATTAACCATAATGCACTTGAACAGGTTCCAATTAAACATAATTTATTCTACCTGATCGCTAGGCAGTAAAGTAGTCTGAGTAGCAGTTCCTTTAGGGATAAATTTTGAACATGTATATCGTATTTGATTTGAGTTAGTCTTAACCATGTTAATTACCCTAGTTATACTAAAGAGCTTTCTATGACCACCGCACTTATGATTGCTGCTGCCAAAACTGAAGATCAGAAAGGGCAATTGAACGATGTTTCAATGTTAGAGCTGAAATTGAATAAGCTGGGCATTGAAATTGTACCGTTGGTCATAGAGCCATTAAGCTCTGATTGGTATGCTCCTGAGATTCCAGGTTTTTATCGCAGTGGATGTGGTCCAGTAGAGGCATTAGCCGAGGCTAAGCGCTTAATTGAATCTGGTGTGCAAGCGGTATTAATTAGCGGTGATGACAATTTAAAGACAGGCTATCAACGAGAAATTCGCTTACAAAAAATGCTGGTATATGGCGAGAACTATCCGCTAACCCAAGCTTATACCGATTTAGCTAAGGAATTTTCTGAGCGCCTCAATATTGATCATAAACAGTTTAAATTGCTATCGGCTGCCTTATTTGAAAACTACAAAGTTAGCTACCAAAAGGCCTTAGGCGATAATTTTAAACAGGAGCTATTACCAGACGATCGGTGGTATAACCTAATTACTGATTTATTTCGCGGTGTTGACTGTGCAAATCCCTTGGTAGATTTTTCGGGTAGGGTGCTGCTAACTAATTCAGTAACTGCTGATCGGTTGGCAGTAGACAATGGTCAAAGGCTTGAGATTAAAGCGGTGGGGTTAAGCCGGTTAGCCGGCGATGGCCCAGAGCACCTTAAGCAAATTTCTAATTACGAGCACCTAGAAAAAGCCTACAAGCAAGCCTGCTGTGAATCTGGAATCGATTTTGCTAGCCGTTTTCGTCAAGGTGGTGCCTTGATGGAAGTTTATACTTGTTATCCTGTGGTACCCATGGCGTTTTTAATGGCAAGCGGGTTGGTTAACTCTTTAAGTGACATCCCAGAATTTCTGCAACAATACAATGTTACTGTAACTGGTGGTATGAACCTGGCCAGAGGCGCATGGAATAATCCTGCGTTAAACGGGTTAATTGCCATGTATCAACGTTTATGCATCGACATTCAAGATCAAAATTTACACTGTAAAGCAACGCTGGGTCTAGTGCATGGAAACGGTGGGCTAGGTTACCGGCAGGGTGTTGCCATTATGGAAACGCTCAAAATTTGATCCGTTTATTGCGGTGAGCCGTATAAAAATTAGCCACTAATATATTAATCACAACTAAGTAGACGAGAAGGGATTTCACATGAACAGAAAGGATTTAAATATCAAGCTGATTTTGATTGTATTATGCTTAACTTTAATACAGGGTTGCTCCTCAAATTTTGCTTATAATAATGCTGACTGGCTAGCTAATTGGTATATAGATGATTACTTAGATTTAAACCGGGATCAAAATCGACTGCTTAAAAAAGAACTTCAATCCACTTTAATATGGCACCGTAAAACTCAGCTGCCACAGTATAAAAAATCGCTTTTACAAATATCATATGCTCTAAATGATTTGCCAATATCAGAAGATGCTTGGGGGCAACACTTTAATAAAATTACTGATTTCTGGGATATTTCTCGTAATCATATTAGTTCCCGTACCTCAAAGCTTGCACCTTTATTAAGCCAGGGCCAAGTGGATTATTTGTTTGAGAAGTTACATGAAAAAAACTTGTCAAAATTGGAAGACTTTAATGACCAAACCATTGAAGAATATAAGGATCAACGTTTTGAAAAATTATCTGACTCTGTGGAAGATTACTTAGGCTCATTAACAGATCAGCAGCAAGGGTATGTCTTAGAATTTACTCAGAGTGCAGAAGTCACAGAGCAAGAATGGTTCCATAGTAAATCAAGCTTACAGAGCGCCATGCAGGCGGCATTGAAACAAGGAGAGCAAGAACCAGAAGCCTTAATTGAAAAGATGTTTTTATTAATGAGTAACCCAGATCAATTTAAGCCACAAAGCTTACTGGATGTTTATGACAATAATCGCCAGTTACTCGTGAGCATGTTACATAAATTGAGTATAAGTTTAAGCCCAAAGCAGGTTCAACACTTGCAACAAGAGATAACTAAGCTGGTGAAAAACATAGATCAGTTGATGTCAAAAAATAATGATTAATAAATACAATTAATATGGGTCTAAACCTAGAAATATTACATCTAGGTTTGGACATCTAAACCAGAACAGTTAGAGTAGTTATAGATCAAAACCATTAACAATCCTTTTCTATAACTCATTAATGATAAAAATTATGGTAGATAGCTGTAGCACTCCAGATTTAACCCCTTTAGATTCAGCATTAGAGCAGCTCATGTCACTGCTTAATGTAACCGATAGAGTCCAAGATACGGCCTTACAACAAGCTTGTGGCTTAGTTTTGGCTAAAGATGTTGTTAGTGATTTAAATATACCCCCTGCAGATAACAGTGCAATGGACGGCTATGCGGTAAGAGCTGAAGATGCAGTCAAAGGAGTCACGTTAACCCAAGTGGCCAAAATATTTGCAGGTCACCCTTATGAGGGTGAAATTAACCAAGGAGAGTGCGCACGGATAATGACTGGTGGGCAAATTCCACTTGGCTGTGATGCCGTTGTTATGCAAGAAAATACCAGTTCGTTAAAACAGCATATTCTAATAAACCAAACTGCTCAGCCTAAAGCCCATGTCCGCCAAGCTGGAGAAGATATAAAAATTGGACAAACAGTGCTAACCGCAGGTAAACGATTATCTCCTGTGGACATTGGTTTATTGGCTAGCTTAGGCTGCGGTGAAGTAACCGTTTATCAGCCTTTGACTGTTGCTGTTATGAGTACCGGTGATGAATTAAAGCATCCCGGTGAAGATCTACAAGCGGGCCAGTTTTACGAAAGTAATGCCTATACAATTAGCGCAGTATTACAAAAATTTGGAGTGATTTTAATTAATTACGGAATTATTCCAGACGATTTAGATTCACTGCGTACTACTTTTTTAGAAGCTGATAGTCAAGCCGACGTTGTAATTACGTCAGGTGGAGTGTCAGTGGGCGAAGCCGATTACACCAAAACTGTGCTAGATGAACTAGGGCGAATTGATTTTTGGAAACTGGCTATTAAGCCAGGCAAGCCTTTTGCATTTGGGCATTTACCCAATAGCTATTTTATCGGTTTACCAGGCAACCCCGTTAGTGCTTTGGTTACTATGCATCAACTCGCGATACCTATGTTAAGAAAACTATCAGGCGAACAAGATAGGCGTCCATTAAGGCTGCCTGCTACAGTAACAAGCGCCATTAGAAAAAGTCCAGGTCGAACAGATTTTCAGCGAGGTGTATATTCAATCTCTGAAGATGGCCGTTTAATGGTTGCGAATACAGGTGCTCAAGGGTCTGGCATTTTAACTTCTATGAGCAAGGCTAATTGCTATATTATTTTAGAGCAGATGCGTGGCTCTGTAGAAAAGGGTGAGATAGTGGTTATAGAGCCTTTTGATTCGTTAATGTCCTAAATTCTTAAAGATGAAGTTGACCTTTAAGGCATACCCGTCCATATGATTTGATTATTGTGTATCTGATACTATATTTATTAATAGTAAACGATTGACTTTCATCACTTTTGGTTTTGCCTTCTGACACAAAATGACTATGAGATTAAAAGTCTATTATCATAATAAGGGTATTGTATGATTGACCAGTTAGAAGAGCTTATAGAGGCAAAAGACTTTGAATCAGCGATAATGGTGATTCCTAGTTTAAAGAGTTTATTTCATGAAGTTAACGAAATAACTCGCACAATCGACGACTTAAAAGATATGCTGAATGATCATGATCCAGATTGTCAAAAAAAATTAGACGATATAAAGCTTCTTGTAGTAGGCTAGATTAATATTGAATTATTTGAGCATGAAAGCGTCATAGACATTATTAATGTTGGAATTTAAAACATGTTTTTTACTAGTAAATCCCCAGTATTTCCTTTAATGGCTTGGTGTTGGCTCTCTGTCCCATTGATCTTATTTTCTGCTTTATCGTTTTCTAATGACGAAGTAAACATGTCTGGCCCACCTATTGTTTCATCATCTTTAGTGATTGCTGATTTTGCCAGCGAAAAATTAGAAAACTGGCAATCTAAATCTTTTGTGGGCGAAACCGAATATACAATTGTAAATGTAGACGATAAAATGGTACTCAAAGCCTATAGTCAAAGTTCAGCATCAGGCTTAGCAAAAGAAATCACAATAGACCTGCTAAAAACCCCCTTTGTAAACTGGTCATGGAAAATTAAAAATGGATTGCCCAATTTAGACGAAACCACAAAAGACGGTGACGATTATGCTGCTCGGCTTTATGTAGTAAAAAGTGGCGGTTGGAAAATTTGGAATACCAGAGCTTTGAATTATGTGTGGTCCAGTAATCAGCAAGTAGGCAGTACATGGAATAATGCATTTGTTGGAGACAACGCAAAAATGTTTTCGGTAAAAGGCAAGGAAGATACCGTAGGTATTTGGGCAACTGAAAAGCGCAACGTATATGAAGATCTAATTTTAATATTTGGTGACAAAGGTTCTGATAAAAAAAATCAAGAGGCATATCGATATCTAGATGCGGTAGCATTGATGACAGATACTGATAACAGTCAATTAAAAGCAACTGCTTATTACTCAAACATTTATTTTAGTGCTAATTAACTATAATATAGGGTCTAATTAGAAAGTTTAGCTTAGAAAAATATAATAATAAGAGAAATACAATGGCTCGCGTAATTTTATCAGATACTAATATACATGAAAAAATAACATCTAAAATTGGCGGTGGTCACCAAGATGTCATCAATCAAGTGATTCAGTCCATCAGTACTAAAGATGTTGTTGTTATCGGAATGAGACAAAATCCTTTTTGTAAATCAGCTAAAAAGAAGTTAAATTCTAAAGATATTGATTATCAATACTTGGAATATGGAAGTTATTTTAGTGAATGGAAACCTCGTTTAGCAATAAAAATTTGGAGTGGTTGGCCAACTTTACCAATGATATTTGTCAAAGGCTGTCTAATCGGAGGCAGTTATGAGCTAGGAAAATTACTCGCTTCGGATGACTTCTCAAAACTTTTAACAAAGTAAAGCTTCGATATTTAATCTAATGTGTTAGGTTATCTATACCACTTATATCAACACGTTTTGGTTAAGGAATATATAATGAGAACAGATCTTAAAGCTGGCGATATAATGACTAAAAGTGTTCTGATGGCTTATGAAGGTTGGTCAATTAAGCGACTTTCACAGTTCTTAATTAAAAATAAAGTAAGTGGAGTCCCAGTTATAGCCAGTGATCATAGCTTGGTAGGGGTTGTTACTTTGTCCGACGTGGTTAAATTCGAAAGTAAGTCACACTCTGAAAAATGTGAGCTATTAAGTGAGGTGTATTCTGAGTTTGTTGGGCAGCAATACGACACAGACTTACAAGCGCAAATGATGAGTAAGGCGGGAGAAAATTGCACCGTCAATCA
Source organism: Crocinitomicaceae bacterium (assembly GCA_047628755.1). Lineage (GTDB taxonomy): Bacteria > Pseudomonadota > Gammaproteobacteria > Pseudomonadales > Oceanobacteraceae > Bermanella. The sequence goes on from JBLHVV010000008.1 coordinate 39,664, forward strand.
AGTGATGACAAAACATGTGGTGCAAGTTGATGTGGACACAAGTTTTCAAGAAGTAGCATATGTTATGTTACAGAATGGAATAAGGCGTGTATTTGTTACAAAAAATAGTGTTATGTGCGGTGTAATCAGTGGCAGTAATATTCTAACTGCGGTTGCTAAATAGTTACTTACCAATGGCTTCTAAATAGTTACTTACCAATGGCTTCTAAAGCCTTAAGCCATTGGCCTTGCTGATTATTAATCTCGCTTAAAATTTCAATATCTTTATTTAAAGCTGATAAATCTGCTTTGATAGCTTCCGCTATTTGATTATTTTCATTTTTATCGCTGTATAATATATCTAATTTATTTTGAATAGAAAATACAATGGACTCTACTTTTTCAGTAATACCCGTGTTATCGGTCATTAACTGGTTAGCTTGACTAAGTGCTTCAACCGACTTTTTTGAAGCATTCGTTAGATTTTTAATAAGGCTTTTTATATCTCGAGTGCTCGCTTGAGTTCGCGTTGCCAGCGTACGAACTTCGGCGGCTACTACCGCAAAACCCCTTCCTTGCTCTCCTGCTCTGGCAGCTTCTATAGCGGCATTAAGTGCCAGTAAGTTGGTTTGCTCTGCAATGCTTTGAATTACTTCTAAGGCAACTATAATACTAGACGTATCGGTGGCCATTTCAGAAACTGAATCTTTGGCATCGGTAAATGCACTTCCTAGGCTTGAGATGTGTTGATGTTGTTGTTGTAAAATATGTTGGCTATTTTTTTTAAAACCTAAAACTGAATTATTTTCTACATTATTATTATTTTCTCTAATATTAACTTCAGTTATTTTATATTTAATATCTATAGTTTTACTATTAATCTTATCTACCTGTTGTTGCTCAATGCTAGTCTTTAATAGCGCTCGACTAATATTTGATTGCATTGATTCTAATAAATATGATTCGTTAGTTACTTTTTTCTTTTGATCTTCAACAGCGTCTTTAAGTGAACTTATTTTTTGTTGCATATCTAACTGGTTTTTTTGACTTTTAACTAACGTAGATTTTATTATAGATACTGTAGTGGCCAAGTCAGACGGTTGTAGAGTAATGGGTTGAGTTAAATTCTGTATTGCCATTATGTTTAAATTCTGGATGTCATTTAAGGTTCTGCCTTGATCTAATCTACTTTTAACTAATTTTCGTGTATTTAGCAGCCATCCTATTATGAGGCCTGCTATCAGACATATGAAAGCTATGCTGTATAGAAAAACATGATTAAACTTGCTGAAAAATGAGGTTTTTTTAATCTCTATATTTAAAAAAGATTCCTCATTGAATAATGTATCAACATATTTTTTATCTAATGTAGTGGCCATATTCCAGTTTAGACCAAATAATTTTATAGACTGAATTACTACGTAATGTTCGCCATTGGGTGTGATAATACTCCCCATATTATTGTTATTATTTAAAATGGTTGAATCGTTTAGATTTTTTTGCAATGCATTTATTAGTTCAGCGTTTATACCGTCTTGGTTTGGGCCACTAAAAACTGTTAAATCATTTTTTTGATCAAATAAGTAAACGTTAGCGTTCTCAAATCCCTGACTTTTCATCAAGTGTTTAAATATATTTGTAGCGGTGCGAAACACCAATACTGTAGAAAGTTGCTGTTGATTAAATATTGGCGTGGCCATGAACCCTGATTGAACTCGCATGTATTTACTGAATTCAGTAAATACACTCTGCCCTTTGCTTAAGCGCAACGCATGCTTAAAAGTAATAGCAAGAGGTGATGAAGCGAGTTGGGGGCTAAACAAGGGTGTCGCAAAGTCGATATTCTTATTTACACTGTATATAACATGCCCAGTTCTAGCGTCTATTAAGTAAAGGTCTGCAAGTTCAAACTGGGTTGAATAGTTTCTATAAATGGGGTGGTAAAGACTGTGTACACGGCTGTAGCTTGTATCTACTAAGCTTTCGTTCAGTAGTGACTTTTTACTTAGGTCTGGGTTACTAGCGATAAAGTCAAATTGTAAGGCCTGACCAACAAGGTCTAAATTTTGATTAATAGGCGAAGTTGAGTGGCTGTTTTCAGAGTTATAAACGTTATTTAGTTTAGTAGTCAACTGTCGTGTTAGCTGCTCTGTAAGTGGCTCTCGTTCTTGCAAATAGCTATGAAAGGTATTGGCAAAAGCTTGGCTTGCCACTTGGCTCATGGTGGACTCAGCCAGCGTCAGTAATTGCTTGTTAAGCTGTTGTAAATAAAGAGTTAATTGCTGCTGCTTTTGTTTTAACAGTTGGGTTAATTTATCAATATTTACGCGATCTGTTTGGCGGTTAATTTCAGCATTTAAGGCACTCGTATTTGCTAGATTGATGTTTTTTTCTGAAGAGCCATGCAATTGCTCGCCTAGGGTATTTGCCGTTAAAATAAACAGCATTAGCCCTAAGCAAATAGATCGCACAATTGTTAAATACAGGTGTCCCATTGATTAGGTATAGGTCAATTCCTATACTTTTCATGGTAAACCTAGAATATTGTCTTTATAGGTAGACATATTTAAAGAACTGAGTGCTGCATCAACAAAAAGGCTCGGCCCGACTACTGTATGACTAAGCTATTTGTTCAGGTGAGTGTGCATCAACTTGCCACGTTCTTCTGGACTTAACTGCCCAATCGTATCCATTAGAGCGTTAATCTCATTTGATTTAGCCATAAAAAAGTCAATAAACGCTCTCACCTTTTTAGCTTGATGGCGACCACTGGGAAATACTAGATGTAAAGGTTCTTGTATTATTTCCCAATCAGGTAAAATCACTTCTAGTTCACCATTATGGATGTGTTCAAAGGAAAATAAAGTTGCTCCTATGGCGACCCCCTGACTGGCCAGTATATGTTGCAATGCCACTTGATGATGGTTCACCAAAACGGTGCCTTCATAATCTACGTTCACCCTTTCGCCAGTTTGTTTGTGGGTGAAAATACTTGCGTGAATAAAGCCGTTACGAGTACCAGTTTGAATCCATGGTACATGAGTTAGCTGGTCTGGATGAGTAAATGGGCCGTATTGCTTAATAAATTGGGGAGTGGCCAGTAATACAGACTCAGTTTCGTCAAACTTACGGGCAATTAAGCTAGAGTCTTCTAGCTGGCCAAACGCAAACGCTATATCAAAACCGTCTCTTACAAGATTGGGTTCAATGTCACTGTAAACCATTTCTAAATTTACTTTTGGGTATTCATCTTTAAACTCTGCCATCCATTTTCCGAGTACATCTACGGCGAAGCTGACAGGGGCCGCAATTCGTAATAAACCACTAACCTCTGATTGATGATCGCTAATACGAGAATGAATGTCGTTTATTTCTTCAAATAAAGGTTTGTATTGTTGGTAGTATTGAAGGCCAATATCTGTGGTATGTACTTCGCGGGTTGTGCGTTCTAGAAGACGTACACTAAGCTTAGATTCAAGATCAGTAATCATCCGGCTAACTCTAGACTTGGGCACTCCAAGAACTTTAGCCGCTCCAGTAAAGCTGCCTTCTTGTACAACTTTAATAAACACTGACATCTGATTTAAATCTAACATATAAAATCCAAGTTTAATCAATACTATATGCTAGTTTATTAGGGCTAGCTGAACGGTAGTTGAATGATATCGTAATTAAAGTGAAATAACTTTTATACTTGGAACAAAGAAGCCTCTACCTAGCGGCAGAAGCTTTATTTGTAATACGAGTGAAGGATATCTTGCTTGTCAGACTATACCCCTAAGCCAGTGCCTCCAGCAGGTCCAGAGTAATTAGCCTCTGGTAGTGTTAAGTTAGAGCGGTGTCAATGAGCGCAGTTAATATCTAGGTAACTGCGGGCTGCTAAGTTCAGTTAATCTGAAGTAAGCGTTTGAATGTTTACACTATCGTCAAATACAGCAGCTGTATAAATGGTATTATTGTCTGTTGGAACCCCAATTAAAATACCGACTTCTTCCCATTTATCAAGTTGATTTTTCACTTCACCATTGCCGTAATAGACTTCCCAATTTCGGTATCTAGCTTTCGGACCAATAGGCTTAAATATTGGAGCACGAAGGTCATCGGTACCTTGAAGTGCAGGGCTAATCGTATGGCAGCTTGTGCATTCATTTTTGGTTGGAGCACCATAATTAAAATTTAGCTGTTTTCCGTCATGCGAAGTCTTAGCTAGAATTGAAGCGCCGTAACTTAAATACTGCGCATTGTTTTCGCTTGACCAGTAATAGGGACAGCTTGCCATCTATCAGTGCGATGAATTAATAAACGAGTTTCTATCACGCGCTCTAAGCCATCACGATCAGAGGTGTCTTTAGGTATAGTAAATGTTTTAACTAAAACAGAGCCTACGGGGAAATCCATAATATCATGTTCAGAATAATTAGCAGTTGTATTGGAGGGTACAAAAAAATCGGTATTTACTGGCATAGTCGGTAAATAATTGTTTTTTGAAGATTTCAACACCGTCAGATGCTAATACTAGAGAGCTCGTTCCCTTAGATACTTGTTCCACAAAACCGGAGCCAGCATTGGCTAAATTATTACCATAACTGTGATTATTTAAAATACGTATATTGCTTCCACACGCTTTTTCTAAACCGTCTAAATCAAATATCAAAAGGTCATTGGTGTTATTAAAGACAACGTTTTCTTCTGCGATATTATTACGAACGATAATGTTTGAAGTTTGACCTGCATAAATACCTGCATCAGAAGAGCCCTTTGAATAACTATTTTCAATCAAAACGTTTTGAGAGCCAACCGGGTATAGGCCGTAAATGCCGTTAAGACCATTGTCTTCAGCGCTAGGTGTTAAAGGATTTTCCCAGACAGTAGCGACATAATTAAAATGAACACCATTACCGTCTTCACCTGTCACCATTGTGGCATCACTAGGAAAAAAATAACCAGAACCACTGCATTCATTGGCATCGAAACAAGTTTGATTGGCAATGGTTGTTAAATTAACAACGGAGCCGTTTCGTTAGCAACCATAGACAGAGTTCGCGGGAATGGCGAGGTAGAGATGACATCACTACTGCTAGTACTGCCTCCACAGCCAGCTAGAACTAGACCACCAGTAATAGCGGTTACATGTTTCAATTTATTATTATTTTTCATTTTTATTCTCTAGTGAGTTTAGAATTACTCCACTAGATTAAAATTAAAAATTGTTTTAGTAGATGTCATATTTGGCCATTTTTCGCTAGATTATATTTATAGACCGAATCACACATGTAATTCATTTTGAGTGATTACTCTTATCCGTTTTTATATGTCTTACGATAAAAGCTTGGCGTTTTCCCAACCCATTTTTTAAATGCGTGTCTAAAGTTTGTCACATCACTAAAACCAATAAGATTAGAAATGTCCTCGATTGATATATCTGTGCGAGTTAAGTATTCAATGGATAATTGGCAGCGTACTTTATTAAGTATTTTTTGATAGGAGGTACCAAGGTTACTAAGCTGGCGACGTAATGTTCTCGAGCTGACTTTAAATGCGCTAGCCAACATTTCAATATCAGGATAGTCACCGGCACAGCTTATTAATATTTCTTGAATTTCATTTACTAGTGAATCTTTTTGGCGAATGTTTTCTGAAAGTTCATTGCAGTATGGTAAATACTTTGCCATATCGGCGTGGTTACCTTCTTGTAGTTTTCTTTTTAAGTCAGTTTCAGTCAAGCTCCAGCCATTAAACTCTGCATTAAAAACTATATTGCATCCATAAATTCTTTCATATGTCTCACGATTTTCTTCATCGTCGAATGCAAATGAAATACTCTGGAATGCAAGGTCATCGCCAAATATACTGCGTGCTATGTGCAAGCGTGCGCTATTGCCCAACGCTACAAAAAAACTTAACGAGTCTTTATCTATGTCTTGAACGTTATAAAGTTTAGCCTCCATTATGCCGTTTTTAACAATGCTGGCTCGTTTAAGTAAGTTACCAATTAGTGAATTATACTTTTCGGCCATCATTAATGCATGCTCAACATCTTTACTCGATGCAATAGCATAGCCAAACACACCAAGGTCATTAACTTGGTAGGTCGCACCTATATAAGCACCTGCTACAGGCCCAAGGTGTTTAGAGCAATATTTAAAAGCTGCCAGCATTTTAAATGCAGGAATAAAATCCTCGCTTAGCTGGTTTCTTTTAATACCGATTTCTTCAAGTAACTCTTCACTGTCCAGTTCATCACTATTATCTAGATAACGTACAATGTTACGAATTTCGTATGAAGGGTATGGCTGATCTCCTAGTACCGACAATGTATAATCAGTAGGGGGACTTATTTGTGCTAAATCGTTCACGATGTTTCCTGCCACGTTACTTCGAAATCGAGTGGTGTTTTATAGCTATATCAGGGCCATTCTATTAATAATAAAACACAAAAGACCCAAATAAACATACTGCAGTGGAATAATGTTACGCTGATCACATTATGGCCACTTCACACATTTATTGTAGACGCTATGAACGGTTACACAGCTTATGTGACAAACTGTTATAATGAGGCCATTTTATAAGTAATGATGTAATAGTAATGATGATTCACAAAGACTCTCTCAGCGTTAATTTTACGGCTTGTTTTTGCGGAGCTGCTCATGTCGTATCTTGATCGATTCTCTGGTGTGGCCCGTCTATATGGGATGGATGCACTAGAAACGTTTAGAACGTCTAAGATCGCGGTGGTTGGAGTGGGCGGTGTGGGTTCATGGGCTGCTGAAGGCTTGGCAAGAACCGGTTTTGGTAATATTCATTTAATTGATATGGACGATATTTGTGTTACCAATACCAATCGTCAGATTCATACTAATGAATCTACCATCGGGCAGTTAAAAGTAGAAGCCATGGCGCAACGGTTAAAAGTTATTAACCCTGAGATAAATGTCGTTCCTGTGATGGACTTTTTAACGAAAGAAAATATTAAGGATCACCTTGAAGGTTTTGACTTTGTGGTAGACGCCATTGATTCAGTAAAAGTTAAGGCGGCTTTAATTGCATGGTGCAAGCGCAATAAAGTGCCCATTATTACCACTGGGGCAGCAGGTGGGCAAATGGACCCAACCCAGATTACTATTGGCGACTTAAACAAAACCTATAATGACCCGCTGGCCCGTAAGGTCAGAACCGAACTTCGCCGTGAGTATAATTTCTCTCGCAATCAACAACGCAATTATAGTGTCATGTGCGTATATTCAACCGAGCAGTTAAATTATCCTCAGCCAGACGGCTCTATCTGTAAACAAAAAGCCTTTACTGACGGTTCCGTTAAATTAGATTGTGCAGTGGGTTTAGGTGCCGCAACTATGGTTACCGCCACATTTGGTTTAGTCGCTGCGTCTAAAGTGGCCGAGCGACTGGCTAAAATAGTCAGAAAGCCAAAGAAATCTAAAAGCGCTAGATGAGCGTTATATATTCTAAAAAAGTAGCGGGTCTTGAATACCAAGTACGTACGGCAGGTAACTCAGTTCGGCTATACAGCAATGGTGTGTTACACAGCCAGTACAATCCATTACACCCAATCAGTGGCGCCATATGGGACTTGCTTTTATTACCCGCTTTTTTAATGCCCACGCCCCCCAAAAATGTTCTCTTACTAGGGTTAGGTGGTGGGACGCTAGTGCATTTAATTCGATTATTTTTTCCTAAAGCTAATATAACCTGCGTTGATATTGACCAGCAGCATATTAAAATCGCTAAGTTCTTTTTTAAAATCCCAAGCAAAAATGTAACCATTATCGAGGGCGATGCATATTCGGTCTTAAGCGCGTCAACACAGCGCTATGATTGGATTATAGACGATGTATTTGAGCATACTAGCGGTCAGCCCGAACGGGGTAGTGATGTATTTACATTACTAAAAACCTACCTCTCTAACTTATCAAAAGATGGTTTATTGAGCTTAAACCTAATAGGTAAAAGGCAGTTAGAAAATATGCAGCCATTAATGAAAGGTTTTAATCAAGTAGTGCAGTTTAGTCATCCCCTGTATGAAAATAAGATAGTGGCACTGCTAAATGTACCCCATGAAAACTTTCCTAAGACAATAAAAAAAGGCTTTAAATCTCAGTTAATGAAATTTAAAGCCTTAGATCAAACTCGTAAAACCTGCCGCCTAAATTATAAGTTACATCTACTTAAAGCTCAGTAACCAATGCTTGTAATTAAGCAATATTATAGTTAGATAATAACCAGTTCTAATTTACGGTTTTCAAGATCAATATTTTTAACACTTACTTTAACTGTATTATTAAGCTGATAACTTACCTCACCTTTTTTATGGGTTAGGTAAACTTTATCAAAAGCAAATTTTTGTTTTCTTAGATCAACAAACCCATCAAGGCCTATTTCAGTAAGCTGTACAGTAAAACCACCCTGATTCAATTGTACAATATTGCCATCGAATTCTGTTTGCGTACAGCTGGCTAAAAACTGAAGTTTTAGCCAGTTTTCGGCTTGATAAACCGCATTACGGCCAGTTATTAAACGCTCTTGTAAATTTGCGATCACATCTTCTGATAATACAGGGGCCTTCTTCCCAGACAGTTTCGATTTAATAATACGGTGAACCAGTAGGTCATTATATTTACGAATAGGAGACGTAAACGTTGAGTACATGTCAAAGCCCATGCCTTGGTGTGGCTTGGGTGCGGTGGTAAATTCACTGCGAATTAAAAAGCGGCTGAACAGTGTTTTAAGTGGAACTTCTGACTCACATGTAACAAGAGCCTGAATCAAGGCTTTATAGCCTTCAGCTTGAGTGAAGTCCCCTTCAAATTTAATACTTTGCTGTTCGATAATGGTTTTTATATCACCAATGCGTTCAGTTCTAAACCCAGCGTGTTCAATGAATAAACCCATATCAGAATCAGCCATAAAGCGTGCACTAGATATGTTGGCAACTAGCATGGCTTCTTCAACCAGTTTTTGTGCAGTGTTGCGATCGGCTTTTAAAATTGTTTGAATTTTACCGTTGTCACCTAATGTTAAATAGTAGTCAGGGCGGTCATCCATAATTAAGTTGTTAGCGCTACGGAATGTGTTTAGCGCACTGGTGCAAGCATGTAAGGTTGTAACGTGACCGGTTAGACTTTGATCAAGTACATCTGCGTCGTCATCTAAAAAGTCGCTCACCTGATTATAGTTAAGCTTGCCTTTAGAATTAACAATGGCTTCAGAGAAGCTAAACCCCGTGTTCTCACCTGACTCAGATATTGCCATTTTGCAAACAAGTGCCAATCGATCTTTGTTTTCTAGTAAAGAACACAATCCGTTAGATAGCTCTTGTGGCAGCATAGGTTGGCTGCGACCTGGAAAATATAGGGAGTTGCTTCGACGGGCCGCTTCTTTATCTAATGCGGTATTCATACCAAACCAGGCGCTAGGGTCTGCAATAGCTACGTATAAATTAAAGCCAGAATCTGTTTTCTCTGCGTAAAGAGCATCGTCCATATCGCGAGTATGTTCGCTATCTATGGTCACAAATGGCAACAGGGTTAAATTTTCGCGACCTTCGCTCATAGCTGGAATGTTATCTTCAGCTAATAAAGCCAGTTCAGATGGGGTAGTTTCTGGCCATTCGTGGCTAATATTGAACTTCTCAATCGAGTATTGGCGTTCAAAGCCAGCGTCTTCTAAACGGCCAAGTTTTTTGTTGACCTTAGCCTGAGGCTTACCACCAGGGAATGGATGACGAGTTACTTCGCACGAAATCCAGTCGTTCTCTTCGATACCTTCACAGGCAGTAGGTGGTAAATATAACCAAGTGCTTAAGCCATTAACGTCAGGTACTGCAAACTGTGCTTTGCCCTTTTTAAGGAAGCGTCCAGTAAAAGCTTTGAAATTAGTGGATATGAGTTTTTCCACAACCGCTTGGGTCTTACCTTTATCGTCTTCGATAGTGGTAAATTGAATAGTATCACCCGGAAAGACTTTACCCATCTCATCAGGGGTCAAAAAGTAAGATTCCCCTTTATCGGTGGCAACAAAGCCAAATCGCCCCTGACTACCGCGGACGACGCCCTTTAAAATAGAAGCCTGATGGGTTTCATTAATTTGGGATTTGAGTGCTTTTAGTTGTGATAGGCTATCTATATTTAGCATGACGCGACTTAATTAAAAAATATGCTGCATATAATAACAGTTTGCCTGAGCATGGGGTACAGCCTATATGGCTTTATATTCCTTATTAATTTTCTTCTAATGGCACAGGGGGAAGGGTATAAGTTGGTCCTGGAGGCGTCACTTCAATTTGCTGCCCTACTACTAAACCTCCTAGTTCATCTCCTAGATCGATTTCAACCCCTGCTGTATCCATCATTATTGTGCGCACAGTAGAGGCTATCCGTGTGCTACCGGTAAATATAACGTTGTCATCTGATAGGACATGCACAGTATCAAATCTTGGTATCCAAGCATTAAAATCAAAATTTAAAACGTTATAGGTGGGATATGAATTACTGGGATCCAGTTCGGCTATAGAGAGTTCTAGGCCTTCGTTATAGCCAATGCAATATAGACGCCCATTAAAGAACTGACTCTTTCGGATTCCACGAACGTCTTGACTAGGCAGGCCAGGAATAATCGGCATAGGGCTTAAAATTGAGGTGAATCCTGGTTGCGCTGGAAATAAAGTAGCACTCTGGCAGCTTGTGTTTAAAAAATATGGATAAGCATAGTCATAGGTAGCAATTGATTTGCTGTTGTAGGGTAGTTTAAGGGATTCAACTCTAGAAGAATAAGCGGTATAAGCCTGCCTTTCTATGTTGCCATTACAGCTAAACAGCAGCTTATTCATGCCTGAGTAAGTCACTTCAAATACACTGCTAATATTATTCCTGTCAGGTGCGACTATAAGCGTATTGAATGGTGAAAGTAAAACGGTACTTAACCGGCCAGTAACACCTTCGCAATTTGGGACGAGTACTCTATAGCTGTTGTCTCCGCCGTCGTCATTACGATAAATTATGGTGCCATTATCGCTGATAATTACTTGCCCAAGTCCTGGTCGGTCGTCAGGTGCGCTTACTTTTACAAGTTCGTATTGGTTACCTGCGGCTAAATCCATGCGGTATAAAGCCGTGGGTGTTGGTAGGTCGTTAATGTCCACTTGATTATTGATTTCTACCGTTGTCGCTTGTTCATCCGTTGTCGCTTGTTCATC
>JBLHVV010000009.1:0-50201 GCA_047628755.1 Crocinitomicaceae bacterium
ATTATATTTCCAAAAAATCTAACTTTAAATTTAATAATAACAATTAAATCAGTGTATCTGACTAATACGGATACCACTGCTACAATAAAATCATAAGCGAGCTCGAAGTCTGCTTAATAAGACTTCGACTAAACAGATGAAGGTGTCTCATGTATTTACAACATATGTTCGGATTACTCTACCACCCTAAGGCGGAATGGAACTCGATTAAAAAAGAGAACCATTCTTTAGGGCATATATACATTACACACCTATTATTTCTAGCTGCAATCCCTCCGTTTGCATTGTTAGTAGGAACCACTCAACTGGGCTGGAGCTTTGTGGGAAAAGAGTTTTATTATCTCTCAATGGAATCCGCAATACCTCTGGCGGCGGCCTTTTACGTAGCGCTGCTAGTAGGGATGTTTTTCATAGCGTATACCACTTTTTGGATGGAGAAAACGTTTGGGGCTGAAGCAAGCTTAGAGCGGTGTTTATTGTTTACTACTTTTACTTCTACTCCCATGTTTTTATCTGGGCTTATAGGTTTGATCCCCATTCTATGGCTAGACGTATTTGTTGTTTTGGGCGCTGTTTCATATACGGTGTATCTATTGTATGCCGGCGTGCCAATATTTATGAATATTCCTGAAGAGCGTGGTTTTATCTTTGCCACATCAATCTTAACCGTTGGGCTTTGTGCTCTAGTGGGCATGATGGCGGCGACGGTTATTATCTGGGGGATGGGCTTTGCTCCTCAGATACTAACCGGCTAAAATTTATTTTTGCTGTTATGAGGTCTGCTTATGCAGGCCTTTTTTTATTATGTAGGGTGTGCCGGGGAATAAATAATACATCAAGTTTAAAAAGTATATCTACTTAAATATCTGCTCATCAATTAGATTAAAATACAGTTGTTCGCTTCAGAATGTCTCTATTTATCATAAAAAATAATCGCTTATAGATTTTCCAACTATACTTTCAATATCTAATAACTGTTTATTCGAATTTAAAGGAATGCTAGTACCTCATCGTGTGCCAGCTATAAATGGAATGGAAGAGAATAAAGTCGACTTTGTAGACCTAAAGTTAGTGCCTGGGCAGGTATTTCAACTAGAATTTGAGGGTTATACCTCTCACCGTGAAAAGTCTCTACTTATAGGCTATCGGCGTAATGGGTCGCTTATTGTAACTACACCTGTCATAAATGGTGTACTTGCATCTGTAAAAGCTACTGAGAAGGTTACCATTCGGTTCTTCTCTGCAAAAATGAGCAGTGCCTGTGCGTTTCAGACAGAAGTAATGTCTGTCAATAAAACTCCCTATCCCCATATCCATTTAAAGCTTCCTGAAACTGTGCTGATTGGTGAGGTTAGAAAAGGGGTGCGAGCAGAAGTCGCAGTGGTTACAAAGGTAGAGTATTTCCTGGGTTTCGAGCCCAAGTCAACCTCAGCTAAAATTGTGGATTTAAGTATGAATGGTGCGCGAATGTTGGGTAGGGTGTTCGACTTTGAGGTACAGTCAGATATTCTATTGGGTTTTGAGATTGAAGTAAGTGGCATTAAATTAGACCTTAAGATTAAAGCAAGGGTTCGGTCTATTAGCCCTATCGAACAGGGTTTTGCAGTGGGGTTACAGTTCGAAGATGTCTTACCAAATGAAAAAATTGCGCTTCAAGCATTCGTTCTAACTAAGGTTAATGACATTTAATCCATTGTGGCAAATGCCTTAATAGCGGCTGCTAGTTATAATTCCCTTGATACCTAGCAATGGTATTCTGTTTTGAGTTTTAAGATTAGGTTAAAGCGGGTATAATTCGTTCCCTTTTCTTGCTCTTTAACACAGGATTCGCAATGCGCTGTCCATTTTGCGGTGAACAAGATACAAAAGTTATCGATTCGCGTCTAGTGGCCGAAGGAGATCAGGTACGTCGTCGTCGTCAGTGCCAAGCCTGTGATGAGCGCTTTACTACTTTTGAATCTGCTGAATTACTCATGCCTAAGTTGGTTAAGAGTAACGGGACTCGTGTGCCTTTCGATGAACAAAAACTGCGTTCGGGGATGCAACGCGCTGTAGAAAAGCGCCCTGTTAGTGTTGAAAATATTGAAGCCTCTATCCATAAAATCCAAGCCCGACTGCGTGCCACAGGCGAACGTGAAGTTCAAAGCCTAATGGTTGGTGAATTAGTCATGGAAGAATTACGTAAATTAGATCAAGTTGCTTATGTGCGTTTCGCGTCTGTTTATCGTCAATTTCAAGATATTGACGAGTTTAGACAAGAAATTGAGCGGATACGTCATGACAGTATAAGGAATGACATGCAGCTAGATATTCTCGCAGACGAACCAGAGCATTCCAAATGATCGGAAATGATCACACACACGTAAAATACATGGCCAGAGCCGTATCTCTGGCTAAGCAAGGTCTATACACCACTGATCCAAACCCACGTGTAGGCTGCGTTATTGTGAAGGATGGCATGGTAGTGGGAGAAGGGTTTCACCTTAAAGCAGGTGAAGGCCACGCAGAAGTAAATGCACTAGCTATGGCAGGTGAAAAGGCAAAGGGCGCAACGGCATACGTAACATTAGAGCCATGTAGTCATTTTGGACGCACACCACCTTGCAGCGACGGCTTGATAAAAGCGGGTGTCTCGCAAGTTGTCTGTGCTATGAAAGATCCCAATCCGCAGGTAAGTGGCAGTGGCTTCATAAAGCTTGAAAATGCAGGCATACACGTTTTAGTGGGTGTTTTGGAGGAAGAAGCGAGATCATTAAACCCTGGCTTTATTAAACGAATGGAAACAGGGATGCCATTTGTTCGGTTAAAAATGGCTTCTAGCTTAGACGGTCGGACCGCCATGGCAAGTGGCGAAAGCCAGTGGATAACTGGACCAGCTGCTCGCAGCGACGTGCAAAAGCTAAGAGCCAGAAGTTCGGCTGTAGTCACAGGTATAGAAAGTATTTTACAAGACGACTCTTCCCTAACCGTAAGATCCAAAGAGCTTGGGCTAGAAGCATCGTTAGCAGATCACATTGCGCAGCGGCAGCCTCTTCGTGTGGTATTAGATAGCCAAGGGCGCATACCTAAATCTGCAAAGGTGCTGCAACAGGTGGGTGATACATTAATTGTTGTGAGCCATGGTGTTCAAATACCATTCCCAGTTGAAACTTTAGCATTAAATAAAGGTCAAAAAGGTCTCGATTTAACTGAACTATTAAAAGAATTGGCGTTAAAAGGCTGCAATGAGATTTTAATAGAAACCGGTGCTACGCTTGCGGGGCAATTTGTAGATCAACATCTAGTTGATGAAATGATACTTTATATAGCACCGTGTTTCATGGGAAGTGATGCAAGGCCAATGTTAAATATGCCGTTACAAAAAATGGCGGACAAAAAACTATTAAAGGTAGTTGATATGCGTATGGTGGGAAATGACATGCGTTTAACACTCAGCTTTGATCGTAATTTAATCACGACATAAATGTCATCATTAAGGCTTACTTGCTGAGTTAAAATTTGTATTGAAAACATTTAATAATATAGTAAACCTGATTGTTCATTAAGATATATTTTAAAAATTTAAAGAGTTATAACGATGGCGTTAAATAGTATAGAAGAAATATTAACAGATATGCGCGACGGTAAAATGGTTATCTTAATGGATGACGAAGATCGTGAAAATGAAGGCGATATTATCGTAGCTGCTGAAAAAGTAACACCAGAAATCATTAACTTCATGGCCAGCAAAGCTCGTGGTTTAATTTGTTTGACTCTGACTCCAGAGCGTTGTGATTTTTTGGGTCTGCCATCAATGGTCGCGGGTAACGGCTCTAAGTTTTCAACACCATTTACAGTATCAATTGAAGCAGCTGAGGGTGTAACAACAGGCATTAGCGCAGGAGACCGAGCCATTACTGTCCAGGCAGCCGTCAATCCAATGTCAAAACCTGATGCAATTGTTCAGCCTGGCCATATCTTTCCGCTGCGGGCACAAGCTGCAGGGGTATTGGCTCGCGCGGGGCATACTGAGGCAGGCTGTGACCTTGCTAGGTTAGCAGGCTTGCAGCCATCAGCATGTATTGTAGAAATTATGAATGACGACGGTAGTATGGCTCGTCGCCCAGAACTAGAGATTTTTGCTGCAGAGCATGACTTAAAAATCGGCACTATTGCAGATTTAATTCAATACCGTATGGCTAACGAAAAAACCATTGAAAAAGTCAGCACAGATAAAATAGAAACAGCTCATGGGGACTTCGATCTACACGTTTATCGTGACACCATTAATGGAGAAACACATTTAGCATTAGCTAAAGGCGATCTTGCTGGTGTGGACACACCTGTGGTTCGAGTTCAGTCTGCTGAAACCATACGAGACTTATTAGGAGGCCGTGCTAATTCAAAAAGCTGGTCGATATCTAACGCTTTAGAAAAAGTCAGTGAGTTTGGTGCGGGTGTCGTAGTGTTGTTGTATGCAGGTGAAAGAGAAGACGTACAAACTTCGATTGAAACATTATTTGGTCGTAAAAAACCAGTGCGCTCAACCGATGTAGATAGCTCGGGTGCTTACGTAACAATTGGAACAGGCTCGCAAATTTTACGCGATTTAGGCATTACTAAAATGCGTCTACTAAGTAGTCCAATGAAATTTACAGGTATTTCAGGTTTTAATTTAGAAGTGGTTGAATATTTGCCAAACAATTAGCGGCAAGTAATTAGCAAGTAATTAGCAAGTGACATAGGCTTGTAACCACTATTTTTAAATAACTTGAAAAAATTAATTAATATATAAATTTAGGACCATAAAATGAAAACAATTGCAGGAAGCTTCACTCCAATGGATGCCAAGTTTGCCATAGTACAAACAACTTGGAATGAATTCGTTGTTGAAAAACTAGTAAATGGTGCCATTCGTGCTTTAACTCGCCACGGTATCAGTGAGGACAATATAACATTAGTCCATTGCCCTGGAGCCTTTGAAGTACCATTGGTAGTTAAAAAATTAGCAGACAGTGGTAAATATGATGCAGTCATAGCTTTGGGAGCTGTTATTCGCGGTTCCACTCCACACTTTGATTATGTTGCTGGCGAAGCGGTTAAGGGTCTTGGGCAAATTGCCTTAAGCTCAGGTATACCTGTTTCTTTTGGTATATTAACTGTAGATACAATAGAGCAAGCTATAGAACGTGCTGGTACTAAAGCTGGTAATAAAGGTGAAGAGTCTGCCATGAGTGCTTACGAAATGGTAAGCCTTCTTAAACAGTTGGATGCGTAATGAGCGATACACAAGATAAAAAAACTATTTCACGTAAAGATAATAACAGCGGACGCCCAAATGCGGGGGCCCGTCGTAAAGCCCGTCATTATGCTATTCAGGCTCTGTATCAATGGGAAATGGCTGGTGCTAGCTTGTCAAAGATTGAAGCAGAGTTTTTAGTTGATAACGACATGACTCATGTAGACACGGAGTATTTTCGTGACATCTTACGTGGTGTGCCCAAAGAACTTACCCAATTAGATGACATGCTAAATCCTTGTTTAAGCCGTGGCATGAACGAGGTTACGCCGGTGGAAAAAGCGATTTTACGCCTAGCTGCATACGAGTTAGTTCATCGCATTGACGTTCCTTATCGTGTAGTAATAAATGAGAGTGTAGAATTATCGAAAAAATTTGGTGCAACGGAAAGCCATAAATTTATCAATGGTGCGTTAGACCAATTAGCACAGAAAGTTCGAATGGTCGAAATTAAAAATAAATAGATAATAATTATTTAGTCATCACTCAATGCGAAATTGGGTGGGCTGAATTTTTAAATTATGGGACTTTCAATTTTTACAAATAGCTTTAATAATGGATGCTTTTAGGATGAATGAATTTCAATTGATTCAACATTACTTTAATCAAGCACCTCTTTCTTTCCCCCATGAATATGTAATTGAAGGTATTGGCGACGACTGCGCTGAGATTTCCTTACAAAAAAATCATACACTCTTTGTATCAATCGATACACTTATTGAAGATGTGCACTTCCCAAAAAATGCTAACCCTTACGACATTGCAACCCGAGCATTGTGTGTAAGCTTAAGTGACTTAGCGGCTGCGGGAGCTTTACCAATTGGATTTACGCTTGCTATAACTTTACCCACATTAGATAAAGAATGGCTTTCCCAGTTTAGCTCTGGCTTGGCGTTTATTGCCAGAAAATATAACTGCCCATTAATTGGTGGTGATACAACAAAGGGCGATAAATTAGTTATTACTATTCAAGTCCATGGTCAATGTCCAAAAGGAAAAGGGCTGAAACGATACGGCGCTTTAGTTGGGCATAAAGTTTACGTAAGCGGTGTGTTAGGGGATGGCGCGGGGGCTCTAGAACAAGTGTTAAAAAACCCAAAAGATACTAGCAAATTAGCGCAGCACTTTTATTTACCTTATCCCCAAATCGAATACGGAAAACATCTGTTAACCGTTGCCAGTAGTTGCTTAGATGTAAGTGATGGCTTAATTCAAGATTTAAATCATATCTGCAAAGCGAGCTCAGTAGGCATTGAACTGAATTCTGGCGCTATTCCTTTATCAAATTTACTAATCGATAAATATGGTGAGGAAGCGGCAGCTAAATTTGCCTTAAGTGGTGGCGATGACTATCAGCTAGCTTATACCGCTTCTTATTGCGATAGAGGTATTTGTATTGGCGAAGTAGTTGAAGGGGATGAGGTGTTGGTTGATGGTAAGGTTTTTGATCATAAAGGCTTTCAGCATTTTTGTTAGCCTTAGGTGCCTGTTTAATTGTAGGCAATAAAAAACCGGCAAGAGCCGGTTTTAAAAATGCATGTTAGCTTGTAACCTTAAAAGATCATTTAGCTTCCATGTTAGCAATTTCTTTCGCTAACTCATCATGGCCCTTCTTGCTTTGGAATTTCTGCCACAACGCTTTCTGGTTATTCATAGACGTTTTAAGAGCTGTTTCATTGATCAAGCTTGCAGCGTTGTCATCAAGACCTACAAGTACATACAACGCACCATTAGGACTACGACGAGTTTTATAAATACGAGTGCCCACAAGAGATTCGTTGGTAATTTGCTTAGTAACCGAACTATTTACCATATCTACTGTTTCGTCATCACCAGCACCGGTAGTTTCAGCAAACTGCTTAACTAGATTTTGTACTTGAACCTTCATCATTTGTGCTAGCTGTACACGAGCCGCTGTTGACGCCTGTTGTTTCATGAAATTTATGCCTGCACCTGATTTATCTGCGCTGCCTACTGCAGTAACAGCTAAGCCTTCTACAGGTTCGTCACATACCCAGCCCGGTGCAGCTATAGCTGGAGCGTCAGGAAATGTACAGTCAGGGACAGTTACTTGTTGAGAGCCACCACCAAAACATGCGGTTAAAGATAATGTAAGGGCACTAGCGCCCAATATGCGTGTAAAAGTCATCTTATTCTCCATGAGGGATTATTAATTTCGTTTTTATAACCTTAACCCTAAATTCTTAATCCTGCCACAGTCATTTTTAAAAAACCCTTAAAAACAATGTTTATTCAAGTTAAGGCTATTTTTTGTCCAGCATCATAATGATAATATTAGTATTAAATTAGATAAATCAGTTTATCAACACTAACCAACCGGTTTACTTTATTTAAAGTTAAAGCGTTTAAACTATAACCTGATTCAGACCGTGATTTTGAGTTTAGGTTGTTTTAAACTTGGTCTTCTTCGTAACTTTCATCTTCTTCGGGCTTCTTAATAAGTCTTCCAAAAAATATACCCGCTTCAAATAATATATACATGGGTAAAGCCAATATTGTTTGGCTTATGACATCAGGAGGAGTTATTAGCATACCCACAACAAAGCAACCAACGAAGATATATGGACGTTTTTCGGTAAGACTTTGCACGGTAGTAGCACCAGAAAGTATCAGCAACATAGTAGCGATGGGTATTTCAAATGCCAGACCGAATGCAAAAAATATTTTTAAGATAAAATTAAGGATGTTATCGATATCAGGTAAAAAGTTTACTCCTTCAGGGCCAATGGAAGTGAAAAAGCCAAATACCAACGGTAAGACAATATAGTATGCAAATGACACACCCACATAAAATAAAATAATACTGCTTAGCAATAATGGGATGGCGAACTTCCTTTCTTTTTTATACAGACCTGGAGCAATAAACCCCCACGCTTGATGTAATATAAATGGAATAGTCAAAAATACAGCACTAAATAAGGTCAGCTTAAACGGCACTAAAAAAGGCGACGCCACGCCAGTAGCAATCATGCTTGAATTTTCGGGCAACAGTATCTCAAGTGGTTTAGAGATCATTAGATAAAGTTCGTTAGAAAAACTATATAAAGAGGCAAACACCACCAATACACATATCACAACTTTTAATAGGCGATTACGTAGCTCTATTAAGTGGCTAATAAGTGGCGACTCAAATTGCATTTTTTCAGTTTGTTTATTTGATTTTTTAGCCATGAACTACTCAGGCTCTTGTTTGTTTGAGGTTTTAATAGTTTGGGCTTCACTCTCAGTCTTTAAGGCTTCAGGCGGGTGAGGATGAATCGAGTTTTCTACTTGGTCCAAAGGGTGTTCTCCATGAGCCATGCGGTCGGCTTCTTCAGACTCTTCCCGTTGTTGGAGTTCATCATCACTAAGATAAGTATGCATAGGATCTTCAAGTTTTTTACGAATATCTTGATTGCGTACTTCTTGCTCAATTTCTTGCTGAATGCCACTCATGGTTTGTCGGATACGACCAATTAAAAGGCCAAACGTGCGTGCAGCCTTAGGGAGTCTTTCTGGGCCCAAAATAATTAAACCCAGTACACCAATAACAAGCAGTTCAGAAAATCCAATATCAAACATTTATTTAGTAGCCTAAATTATTTAATTTTATCTTTTTCTTTGCTGGTTTCAGTAAACTGAGCGTCAGTAGATTCACTGTCTAACTGTTCGGTGGCACTTTTTTCACCATCATTAATGGCTTTTTTAAAGCCTTTAACAGCACCGCCTAAATCACCCCCTAGAGTGCGCAATTTTTTAGTGCCAAAAATAAGTATAACCACTACCAAAATTATTACTAACTGCCAAATGCTGATTCCGCCTAACATAATATTCTCCAATTAATTCGTTGTTTATATTTAATGTGTTTGTATTAACTTTTTTCTGTTGTTTGGTTATTGTCAAATAGTGTCTTAAAAACTGGGTAAAGGTTTATCAAAAGGCTAAAACGTTATTATCTTCATATACTTTGTTGCAAGGAATTTCATCATCAATTATTTTGCAAAAAATACAGTGGCTTATATTACCAGTTCTTCATTTTGTGCGATTGGCTTTTTCATCTAATCCAGACAAATTAAAGCGTCGTTTTAACTCTTCCAATACAACCTGTGGGTCTTCGCCCAATTCAGCCAGCATAACCATTGTGTGGAACCATAGGTCAGCAGTTTCGTAAATAACATCTTTGTTGTCACCAGATATTCTTGCATCTTTAGCTGCAATAATTGTCTCTATCGATTCTTCGCCAACTTTTTCTAAAATCTTGTTCAAACCACTGCGGTACAAGCTAGCCACATAAGAACTGTCGGCTTTGGCAGATTTACGCTCTTCTAAGATCTGCCCTAGCTGGGCAATTACGTCACTCATAGTGAATCCTTATGTTTCTATATACTGACCTATAAGTACGGTATATAAAAGGTGTTACGCCAACAACCTGCCTGTTAAGAGACAGGATAAATAAGTCGTTCTATTTAGTCTAGACTATACATTAACGTAAACTTAACCGCGAATTAACAACCATACCAAACCTAAACTGATTAAAGACACGCTTAGATTAAAATCCCATAAATAGGGGGTGTGCAAACCAACTAGGCCCAGGGCGCTGACGATAACGCCCACTGCGCGATGTTTTTTGCGATTAGCTTGGTTGATGACTTCACTTTTAAGCGATGCTAGCTCAGCCTGTAAGTGGGCTTGCTGCGCTGGATAGTTCTCTAAATTGACCAGTGTATTGCGAATTAGTTCAGGCATTTTAGGCCCATGAGCGATCCATGCAGGAGCTTGACGCTTAAGTTCAGTCCATATAGCAGCTGGTCCAAGGCGGTTATTCATCCAGCGCTGTAGGTGCGGCTTGGCTGTCGTCCATAAATCTAGTTGAGGATACAGTTGGCGGCCCAGACCTTCGATATTCAGTAGTGTTTTTTGTAATAAAACCAACTGTGGTTGAACTTCCATTTCGAAACGGCGCGCCACATGGAACAATTGCATAAGCACTTGGCCAAAGCTAATTTCGGCTAATGGTTTTTTAAATATTGGCTCACATACGCTGCGAATAGCCGCTTCAAACTCGTTTACTTTGGTTTTTTCTCCTACCCAGCCACTCTCTACATGTAGTCGGGCCACTTCGTGGTAATCTTGATTAAAAAATGCCAGTAAGTTTCTAGCTAGATAATCTTGGTCAACTTCGTCTAAAGTGCCAACAATGCCGAAATCTATGGCAATATACTGAGGGGCTTCAGGGTTGTCGTGGGAAACAAAAATGTTACCCGGATGCATATCAGCGTGAAAAAAGCTGTCGCGAAATACTTGGCTAAAGAATATCTCTACCCCGTGTTCAGCCAGCAATTTCATATTAGTACCGCGTGCCTTTAGTTCCTCTATATCGCCGATGGGAGTTCCGTAAATGCGTTCCATTACCATGACATTTTGGCGGCAGTAATCCCAATGTATCTCAGGTACATAGAGTAAAGGGCTGTCTTCAAAGTTACGTTTAATCTGACTCGCATTAGCGGCTTCAGCCATTAGGTCTAGCTCGCCGTAAATAGTGTGCTCATAATCTTCTATCACCTGCACTGGCTTCAATCGCTCGCCATCTTTTGCATATTTTTGCATGAGCTGAGCCGCGGCCATCATCAACTTTATATCTTTGAAAATGATACGTTCTATATTTGGCCGAATAACTTTGACCACTACATCACTGCCGTCATGCAGTGTAGCCGCATGCACTTGGGCAATAGACGCACTGGCTAGGGGCTTAATGGTAAAGGTCTTAAATACACTATCTACACTACCTTGTAAGGCCGCTTCGATTAACTTAACGGCCTCTTTCTCAGAGAACGGTGGGACTTTATCTTGCAGTTTAGCCAATTCGATAGCCATATTTGCATCTAGCAAGTCTTTGCGTGTAGAAAGCAACTGTCCCAGTTTTATAAATATTGGGCCTAATGCTACCAGCGCTAAGCGCAAACGCTTTTCTTTTGGTACGCGTTTTGGCAAAGGGTTTAAGCGCCAAGGTGCAAAAAAGAATGCCAAGCGTAAATACCAAGGCAGATATTTAACAGGTATAAAATCGTCTAAACGATATTTGCTAAATACATAAAGAAGGGTGAGTAGGCGGCTTAGCTGAATCATAGTGTTGTTATATGCCTAGTGCAGTTTCGGTTAGGTAAGCGTTTGTATGCAGTCATTTGCTTAAGGATTGCTTTAAACGATTGATTCGAGCTTCTAAGCGCTCGGTATCCATTTTTATTTTTTGTATGTCAGCAAAGCTAGATTCGCCTTCGAGTTTATGAGGCGCCAATTGCAATTCGTCCCGAACAAACTCCACTGAATCCTGTTTTAGCTTGTCTCCGGTGTTTTTAAGCCAAGACACAGCATTGCGAAGATTTTTACCAATGAGATGTGCTGCCACCGGGCCTGTTAATTCGGCTATCATGGCTTCAAAATCTATTTCTAGCTGACTCATGGCATCGGCTAATGAAAGGGCCAATTGGCTAGATCCTTGAATTTGAATATCGCTTTGCATTAACGCAGCTTGCTTATCGTCATTGCGAGCAAGGTTTATAAAGGCACTAACAGGCCCTTTTAAGGACGCATCAGGCTGCTCTTCGAAGTGACTAAGTAGCTGAATGCCATCTAGGAAACGTACATAAACACAGAACGATGGGTTTTCAAAATTTAACGCCAATACTTTAGGCGACAAAGCAAGCAGCTTATCCGCTGTGGCAGGGTCAAATTGCAGCGCTTTGTTAATGGCGTTTTCAGCACTGGCCAAGCCAGCTTGAATGATTGTCTGATCCACGAAATACCTTTCTACTGTAATTACGTTAACGAGCTAGGAATCAGCCTAGGTTAATTACTAGGCTTTAATGCCTTTATGTAACGCCACAATACCACCGGTTAAATTATGGTATTCGCAGTTAGCAAAGCCCGCCTCTTCGAACATACCTTTGAGTGTTTCCTGATCAGGGTGCATACGAATAGATTCGGCTAGGTAGCGATAGCTTTCTGCATCGTTGGTAATCAGTTTGCCCATCATTGGCAGGGCGCTAAAGCTGTAAAGATCATAAGCTTTACTTAATAATGGATTCTTAGTTTTAGAAAACTCTAATACCAACAGACGGCCACCTGGCTTTAACACACGGTTAAATTCTTGCAGAGCCTTATCTTTGTTGGTGACATTACGTAGACCAAACGCCATTGTGATCACGTTAAAACTATTATCGGCAAATGGTAAGGATTCGGCATTGGCTTGAACCACTTCAATGTTGCCGCTATAGCCTTTGTCTAATAAACGATCGCGGCCCACTTTAAGCATTGAATCATTAATGTCGGCAAGTATCACCTTACCGTCTGGCCCAACTAGATCGCTGAACTTCATGGCTAGATCGCCAGTACCCCCAGCAATGTCTAACACCTGGTCGCCTTTACGGACGCCGGTAAACTCCATTGTGAAGCGCTTCCAAAGACGGTGAACACCAAATGACATTAAGTCGTTCATAATGTCGTATTTAGCAGCCACACTGTGGAAAACCTCAGCTACTTTGGCTTGTTTTTCTTCTTTGTTGACGGTTTTGTAGCCAAAGTGAGTAGTTTGATCACCTTGATTTGAGCTTTCGGACATAACAGCGCCTGAATTTAATACTTAAAAAGTGCAAACATTTTAGCCTTGTTAGGCTTGAATGTCTTTATACATATTACTTTACGAGTTATTTGAGTCTTCGGTTTTGTTACGCGGGGCGTTTGCTAGAATTAATACCGACCCTAAATGTTTGAAGCACGTTTGATGCCTCAAACATTTAAGATAGCCAGTTAATTTTCAGCTGATACTAATCGTGTGAGTGCCTACAGCCACTGTTGCCGTTTTACGACGGGTAACTTGCTCGTTGTATTGTGAATCTTTGATCGTATCCACAAAGAACCACTGAGCCTTGGCTTCAGTTGAAGTGAAGGTAAGAGTCATGAAACCTCGATCTACAAGATTGCAGTACTTTAGGTTTTCCACTAATCCTGTGACACTCGCTTCATAGGCCGAGGCTTGTTCAATTGGAATGCCCAAGTAATTCTCTAGACCAGGGGAGGTAACGGATGAAGTTGCAAACTCAACCCCTACCTTTTCATTGGTTGTCGCATCCTTAAGCTCATTAGCCCAAGAGTTATGAGTATCACCTGCCAGTACAATTAAGTTCTTTTGATAGGCTTTGGCGGTTTGTAAAATCACTTCGCGCTCGTAAGAATAGCCATCCCAAGCATCCAGATTGTAGGGAACCGCTGGTAATTGCAGTTGTGCTTGAACAGTCTCGGTTAATCGGCTGATGTTTGCTGACACGTACGCCATCTCATCGCTTGTTAATGTTGGGTCACTTGCTTGAGCTCTAGCAGCTAATTGAGCAAGCGTTCCAAGTTCGGCATAATCAGTTATGCTCATTAGACGCAGTGCAACAGCAGCAGGCAAATACATCTCTCCCATAAGTACTTGCTGACCAAGCACTTGCCATGTGCGGGTATTGCTGGCGAGTTGGCCTTGCAACCAAGCCCGCTGATCGGTACCCAGCATTGTGCGGCTAGTATCTTGCATATCGATGGTAAATTGTGACGCGTCTAAAGTACCAGTTGCATCAATGTAGTTGGCAAAGTCTAACGATTGATCTCGGGCGATAATACGAGTATCTAACATGTTTATATCGACTAAATCGCCAAAATAAAAATGGCGATAAATGGTTTCTTCGTCATCATCGGAGATTGGACGGATTGGTAGCCATTCAAAGTAAGCTTGCAGCGCGGCTTGCTTACGAACATCAAAATCCCCTTCACCATCGTTATGGTTTTCTGCACCGTCTTTGTATGTATCGTTTGCCACTTCATGATCATCCCATACCGTAATAAACGGTACTCGAGCATGGAGTAATTGTAAGCTAGCATCTGAGCGATATTGTGCATATCGAGTTCGATAATCGCTCAGAGTCAAAAGTTCATGAGCAGGCAGCACTTCTCGGCCTAACGCTGCTGCGTCTTCACTTGCATAACCATCGCGGGGGTATTCATAAATATAATCACCTAAATGCAGAACGGCATCTAAATTCTCCACGTTGGCTGCCATGTCATATACGTTAAAATAGCCAGCTGGAAAATTAGAGCATGACATGACAGCCAGCTTCACTGATTCTATATTGTTTTCGGGTAATGTTTTTGCTCTGCCAGTTTCAGACACAGTACCGTTAGCAATAAAGCGGTAATAATACTGTGTATTAGCAGTTAAATTTATGGCGTCTATTTTTACGGTATAATCGCGATCTGCGCCAGTTGTCATGCCACCGGTATGAGTTAGCTGAGTAAATTGGTTATCGGTAGCGACCTCCCAAGCAACATTAATAT
Organism: Crocinitomicaceae bacterium; assembly: GCA_047628755.1. GTDB lineage: Bacteria > Pseudomonadota > Gammaproteobacteria > Pseudomonadales > Oceanobacteraceae > Bermanella. The sequence goes on from JBLHVV010000009.1 coordinate 14,648, forward strand.
TACCTTCTTTTTCTGGGGAAACACGTGTCCATAAAATAATTGCGCTTTGTGTGGGGTCTCCACTGGCAACACCATGTGAAAAGTCTACTTTAATGTCGTTGTTACCATTAAAAATGTTACATCCCATTAAACCTGATGAGATTGCAGCTACGCCAATGCCTTTTGCAGATAAAGATAAAAAGTGGCGACGAGAGATCTGTTTCATATGATTGCACGCTGAAGAGTAGTCAAGAAAGGCTATTACTCTAAGGCGTTAGTATGACAATAAAGTGAACGATTATTAACAAAATTAAGACAGTAGTGTTAAAGAGGGGGGGGCGAAAGCCACTTTAAGATGATGAAACAATTACCGCTAATAACCCGTCTTTTCAGACTATTAATCCACGGCTTTAAACATGATATTAGCTTCGTCACGGCTTTTGCCAGCTACTGCTAACGTATCTAAATATCCCTGCCAGAACGTCTCAATGTTCTGGCAAAGGTCTTGTAAATATTCCCAGTTGAACAGCCCCGAATCATGGCCGTCGTCAAAGGTGATTTTTAACGCGTAGTTACCAGTGGGTTCTAGCTTTAGGATGCGAACATTACGTTTACCAACTTGCAGTACTCCATTACCTACGCCGTGACCGCGTACTTCAGCTGATGGGCTTAAAACTCTTAGTAGCTCGGCAGGTAACTGCTGACTCTGTTGGTTGTCCCAAGCCAGCTCGAGCATTTGGCTTTTACTGTGAAACTTAATAAGGCTTGGAATAGTAGACATTTAGGGTTCTCAATATGCTAAATAGATATTTCAGTGGCGGATAAATTTGGGCTGCCTTGGGCATTATCCTGAGCCTGCTTCACTAATTCAAGCAATCGTTGATTGATAGGGGTTTTAACGCCCCACTTTTCTCCAAGCTTTATAATTTCACCAGTAATGTAGTCCACTTCTACTGGTCGACGGCTTTGTAGATCTTCCCACATACTTGATCTAGCCTTAGGGTCAATGGCAAGCATGGTTTGTGCCACGCGCTTAAACAAAAAATTGGGCAATCCTAATATGAGGGGGATAATATTTACAGGCACTGGAGCTACTTTACCAGGAACAATGTTAGCAGCTTTTAAAACAGCTAGGCCTTCTTTTAAACACTTAACATAAATGTCGCGATAAGCTTTAGTCTCTAATTGTTCTTTAAGCGGCAAACCTGAAAGTGCATTTATTGGATTATTCAAATTAAGCAGCAGCTTGCCCCATAGAATATTCATCATTTCTGTTTTTAATTCAAATTTCAGCTTTGCATTTACAGCAGCATTTTGCAATGCCCGAGCAGCAGGGTGGTCTTGGCAATACAATTGGCCTTCAGTTCCGCAATGAAAATGTCCACCTACTTCATACACCACATTGTAGGGCACCATTATTGGCAGGACAGTGTGATTAGATAATACAGATTTAATAGCAGGTACATTACCCACACCGTTTTGGCAGCTAAAAACAGTGGCGTTAGTATTGCCGCTATTTAAAATGGAGCTGGCCATTTCTAAAGAGTCTTTGCTTTTTACGCAAATTAAAATTAAGTCGGCGTCAGCTAAAACAATTGCATCTGTACTTATGTTTAATTGCTCAGCGGGCAGTTTGATATTGATGCCAGTCCAATCAGTTAAGTGAAGACCATTAGCTGATAGGTCGTTGCCTATTCTTGGGCGAGCAAAAAAATGCACATTTTCGCCGCCATTAACCAACATACCGCCCAAAAAGCAACCAATGCTCCCAGCGCCTGCAATCACAATCTTTTTACTATTCTGATTATTTTTCTCGTACATGATCAAACCTAAAATAAAATAATGGTTCTAAAAATAAGATTACAATGATTAAAATATACTATAACGAAATTTTCAGAATTATAAAGCATTCGCATTAATAGAATTTAAGATTTTAGAGAATTATATATTCGTGGAGTACTGACCAGATACCCAGCCAAGGCGAGCAATAGCTGTATTTTCAGATGGAATTATCATCACTCGTTTACTTTTATTTTCTTGCATGGCGTAAGCGTCTGCAAGAAGATCTGGATAACGTAATTTATCGTGCCCGGTATTCAGCCAAAACTGATAACCGTAGCGTTTGTCATTCTGATTAATGTTTAATAGTTACGAATACCAAGTGTATTCACGTGCAGCAATAAAGTTATTAAATTCTTTGATTTCACTGCGCTTGTACGCAATGTAAATATCCACAAAATGGGAGCCTAGCGTATCGCGTAATGCTTGATCGGCATCCAGTTCTGCTAACGCTTCGTCTAAAGTTTTTGGATACAGGTGCTCGTAACAGGCTAAACCTTCGAAAGCTTCGCCAGGATCGGGTTTATTCTCGATACCTGATAATACGCCACCTAATAAGGCTGCTAATACTAAGTATGGGTTTGCATCAGCGCAAGGTACTCTATGCTCTAAGCGTAAATTTTTATCGTTTGATGTGGGAACTCGTACTGCAACATAGCGGTTTTCATGTGCCCAACTTTTTTGTGTGGCTATGGCTAAGTCTGGTACATAACGACGGTAAGCATTTGGGTTGCTGGCTAAAAATGCCATAGCGCCATGCAAGGTACTAAGGCAACCGCCAACCGCTTGGTATAACATTTCTTTATTATTTTTTGCGAATTGGTTTTCGCCGTTTTCATCATACATAGAGATATGTAAATGCATTCCACTGCCAGCGTCTTCCATGTAGGGTTTAGCCATAAACGTAGCATCATAGTCATGTTTTTTAGCGGCAGCTTGAATAATGCGCTTGTATTCAATCACTTCGTCTGCGGCTCTTAATGGGACACTAGAATGATTTAAATTAATTTCGAACTGTCCTGACCCTATCTCTGCTGAGATGGCCGTGCTTTCAATTCCTTGTGCTTTGCAGCAATCACGAATTTCACGCAGTACATCTGAATAGTTGTCTAAGCGATCCATGCATAGCACAGCGCTTTTATCTTGGCGGCCATTGAACTTGTTGATAGGTCTTTGTAAATTACCCTTAGCATCAAAGTTTTTATCAGTTAAATAAAATTCTAATTCAAAAGCCACGGTGGGGAACAGTTTTTTAGCTTTTAACTTGTTAACAACCCTATCAAGAATAACCCGAGGCTCACCTTCAAAAGGTTCGACGGCGTCTGCGGTGCTGGTCATTATTTGTGCGCGATTTTGTTGCCAAGGAACAGCTTTTAACGTGCCGGGTATAAATTGAAAGGCTGAATCAGGATCTCCGTCGGTATCGTTGTAATGCAGTACCTCTATATATTCGCCAACGGGAGACATTAGGCCATTGCCACGGGGCATTTTAAATTCACCAACTAACTTTGCCAGTTTAGCAATTGGGTAGCGTTTGCCCCAAAGGTTGGGAGTGATGCCTGTACATAGAATATCCACTTCGTCAATTTCTGGATTTTGTTTGCAAAATTCATTGATTTCGTCGCGAATAACTTGGTTTAAATCAGACATGGTGCCGCCAGCTAGATAGTAGTTATATTCAATACTCTATTTTTATCATAATAGTGTATTTCTCAATATACCTACTGAGTTATAGAGTAGAGGATACTTTACAGCTCTAAAGCTTTAAGCCCAAGGATTTTGCCGGATAAACCCAATTAACCCACTATTTATACACTTATTAAAGTATTACGTTGCACTATACCCATCATTTTATAGGTGAGTAAGGCGGCTGCAAAATCGTATGCATTAAATCCTTTGATGGGAGCAAACTCCATTACATCGAATCCAATAATGTTTCTTTGCTTGGCTACAGACTCAAATAAGTTGAGTGTTTGGTACCAAGACAAACCGCCGGGAACTGGAGTGTCAGTAAATGGGAATACGGAAGGGTCCATGCCATCTATGTCTAATGTAAAAAATACATTTTTAGGAACGTTTTCAGGTAGCTGAATACTTTGAATGTTGTTAGGCACTATTTCATCAGCGTCTTGAAAGTAGATGTTGTGATTTTTTCGAGTTTGCATTTCTTCTTCGCAATAAGCACGTATACCCAGCTTATAAAGTGGAATGCCTTGGTCTACTACACGTTTCATTACTGACGCATGACTTAATTTATCGCCTTCGTAGATATCACATAAATCAGCGTGGGCATCAATTTGAACAACACCAAAGTCGGTAATCCCCGCATTTAAATAGCCCTTAATTACGCCATAGGGAACAGGTAATACAGAAAACCTTGCTGTTTGAATTGGGCTTTGTTGGATTTCAGATTGTAAAAAAATAGTTTCAGGTTTTTTTAGACTGGCCATGTTATTTTCACTTAGGAGCTGAGCGCCTTCAGGTTAAGGCATTAAAAGCAGTGAGTAGAGTTATGATAGGCGGTCTCTGAAATCGCTATAATCGAATTCTCTGATTAGGTCTAGCTTATTAGTATCCGAATTCCAAATGGCAATTGCAGGCAATTGGGTACCATTGAACATCGTTGTTTTTACCATTGTATAGTGAGCCATATCTTCAAAAATCAAACGCTGGCCAACTTCCAAAGGACTGTCAAAACTATAATCATTAATTATGTCGCCAGCTAAGCAAGTTAGGCCGCCTAGTCGAAAGGTGTATTGCTTTTCGTTAGGCAGGCCGCTGTTGCTAATATGGGGACGGTAAGGCATTTCAAGTGTATCTGGTATGTGGCAAGTAGCTGATGTATCCAAAATAGCTTGTGGTAGAGCATTAAAAGCAATGTCTAGAACTTCAGAAGTCAATATACCGCTACCTAAGGCAACCGCTTCGCCGGGTTCTAAATAAACCTGTAACCGGTATTTTTTGCTAATAGATTTAATACAGTTTATTAGTGCTTCAATATCATAACCTGGTCGAGTGATGTGGTGTCCACCGCCAAAGTTTAGCCATTCTAATTGCGGTAGCCATTGGGCAAACTTTCTCTCTATAACATACAATGTTCGTTGCAGAGGTAAGAACTCTTGCTCGCATAATGTATGGAAATGTAGGCCGCTAATTAATTCAAATGCTTGATGAAATTTAGTTTGTTGTAGCTGGTTTGTAAGTTGATCGTAAGTGATACCTAAACGAGAGCCAACGGCACAAGGGTTATAAATATCTACATCGGTCTCTGAATGTTCTGGGTTAATGCGCAGACCAAATTTTATATTAGGTCTTATTTTTAATGTTTCTCGACATTTAGTTTCAAAGCGCAATAATTGAGATAAGCTGTTGAATACAATATGATCAGAAAAGGTTAAAAGCTCTGACAAATCAGTGTCGCTAAATCCAGCTGAGTAAACATGTATCTCACCATGATAAAACTCTTGTGCTAATTTAGCCTCGTAGAGACCACTTGAGCATGTTCCAGATAAGTATTGTGTTGTGAGCGGAGCTAAATGCCAAAGTGAAAAAGCTTTAAGAGCATGCAGTACTTTAGCGCCGCTGCGTTCTTGCACCTCATTTAATATACCTAGGTTTCGTTTGATAGCCACTTCATCTACAACAAAGCAAGGCGAAGGTAAACGGGATAAATCTAATTGATTAAAATCTGTAAACTGCATGTGTATGCCTTTAGCCTTTCGTTAATGGAGTTGTAATCAACCGTCTTAATCTAGGGTATCTAAATTGAAAGAATCCAATTCAACCACTTTCCACGGCAAGCCATATTTATTCATGTCTTCCATGAATGGATCAGGATTGAACTGTTCAATGTTAAATACTCCAGGCTCAAGCCAATGTTTTTCTAGCATCATTTTTGCGCCAATCATGGCTGGTACACCAGTGGTATAAGAAATGGCTTGAGATTTTACTTCTTTGTAGCATGCCTCATGATCACTAATTTGATAGCAATACATAGTGCGTTGTTTGCCATCTTTTAGTCCACGGGCCACTACCCCAATACAGGTGTTGCCTTTGGTAAGAGGACCTAGTGTCGATGGGTCAGGTAATAACTTGGCTAAAAACTGAATGGGAACAATTTTCTGTCCTTCATATTCAATAGCTTCTATCCCAGTCATACCTACATTTTCTAGTACTTTTAAATGCATCAGATAATCTTCAGAAAAGCTCATCCAGAATTGTGCCCGTCTAATCGTTGGGTAATGCAGTGTTAGTGATTCTAGTTCTTCGTGATACATGCGATAAATATTAAATGTACCCACGTTCTCAGGGCAAGTGAATGATGCTTTAGTACTCATTGCATCGGTAGTAATAAACCTACCCTTATCCCAATGTCGGCATTCAGCACTGACTTCACGAATATTTATTTCTGGATTAAAGTTAGTGGCAAACGGGTAACCATGATCGCCACCATTAACATCAATTATGTCTAAATATTGAATTTCATCGAAGTAATGTTTTGCCAAATATGCGGTAAACATATTGGTAGCACCTGGATCAAAACCACTGCCTAATAATGCAGTTAAGCCTGCTTTTTTAAAACGGTCTTGATATTCCCATTGCCATTTATATTCAAATTTTGCGGTGTCTAATGGTTCGTAGTTTGCAGTATCCATATAATGAACGCCTGCTTCTAGACATGCATCCATAATGGTTAAGTCCTGATAAGGCAGTGCGACATTAATAACCAGAAAAGGCTGCTCTTTATTTAGAAGAGTTGTTAATTCAGGTACATTGTCAGCATCTACTTGAGCAGTGCGAACCACAACACCAGAGTTTTCTTTTACAGAGTTAGCAATATTTAAGCATTTACTTTCTGTGCGGCTGGCTAAAATAATGTCGCTAAATATTTCTGGTAGTTGCGCACATTTTTGCACAACTACATTACCAACGCCGCCAGCGCCAATGATTATAACCTTACTCATAATATGTCTCCCTGATAAATATAGTACAGCGCTTGGTGCTACTTAATTAATGAATTCAATAATTATTTTTTTCTTTTTCAAAATAGGTATAGCCGTCTAAGCTGGCTTTAAAAGCGGTCATCATCGTCTGTCTCTTTGCAGCGGTAATTTTCCCTGTTTGCACTGCTTTTTCAGCACGAAGACGGAATTCTTCGGTCATGATTTTGGTGTCATATTCAACGTATGACAGTACATCTGAAATTCGATCTCCTTGAATTTCTTGTACAAAGTCATAATGACCATCATTGTGAATATTTACACTGACCACATGCGTATCACCAAATAAATTATGTAAGTCACCAAGAGTTTCTTGATATGCACCTACTAAAAAAACACCTAAATAATATTCTTCATTCTCTTTTATGGTGTGTAATGGCAGTGTTGATTTAAGACCCTCACCTGTTGTGAACTTATCTATCTTACCGTCGCAATCACAAGTTAGGTCAGCGATAACAGCATCATGAGTAGGCGCTTCATCTAAGCGATGAATGGGCATAATCGGCAATACTTGATCAATAGCCCATACATCGGGCAGCGATTGGAATAGGCTAAAGTTTCCGTAATAAATGTCAGCTAGTAATTGGGGTAAGTTAGCCAATTCGGGTGGTACACGTTCAGCAGACTTAACAAACGATGCGACTTTTTGTAAAACTGATAAGGCCAGGCTATCGCCTAAAGCCTGATCACTTAAACTATACTGTCCGCGTCGAAATGATTCTCTAATTTCATCACGGTAATAGATAGCATCGTTGTAGCATTCCTGGTAATTGTTTTGATTAATATCTTGGTTTACTTCCCATAAGTTTGATAGCGCATCATGATGTTGTGAGTTTTTTAATGGTTCAGGCAGTGATTCAGGTAGCGGTGTAGGTAAGTAATCTCGGACATCTAATATGTTGAATAACAGCATTGAAGAATAGGCCACTGTAGCACGACCAGATTCTGTAATAATAATGGGATGTGGAACGTTTAATGGATCTAGGCACTCACAAATAGTTTCAACAATATTGACACAGTACTCATCTAGCTGATAATTCATGCTATGGGTACTGTTGGTTCTAGCACCTTCATAGTCCACCGCTAAACCGCCTCCTAGGTCTAAATAGCCCATTGGGGCCCCTTCTTGGATTAGTCCAGTGTAGAATCGACAAGCTTCCATTACGCCGTTTCGAATATTTCTAATATTAGGGATTTGGCTGCCAAAGTGACAATGTAAAAGCTGTAAGCAATGCAGCATATTAGCTTGCCTAAGTTGCTCAACAATATAGATTAATGACGCGGTTGATAAACCAAATATAGAGCGGTCGCCACTGTCTGCATTCCAATGACCATCAACAATTACATTAGATCGAATACGTGCGCCTAAAATTGGTTCAATACCTAAAGTTATACTGCGCTCTAAAATAATAGAAAGCTCAGCTTTAGATTCCAAAACAAAGATAACAGGAATTCCCATTTCTTTTGCGTATAAACCTAGGTCAACAAATTCTGAGTCTTTGTAGCCATTGCAAATAATTAAACTTTCATTATCTTTTAATTTGCTTAATGCAATAATTAGTTCGGCTTTGCTACCAGCTTCTAATCCATGATGGTAGCGGCTACCAAAGTCAGCTATTTCCTCTACCACATGACATTGTTGATTTACTTTAATAGGAAATACGCCACGATATACACCTTGATAGTTATAGGTGCTTATGGCTTTTAAAAAGGCTTCGTTGAGCGATTGTATACGTGCATCAAGCAGGTTTTCAATGCGTAATATGGCAGGCATTTCTAATCCGCGTTCTTTCATACCTTCAATAATGTCGATTACTGGAACAGATGTAACTTGCAGATTATGAATAACCTTTACTTCAACATTACCATTAGTGGATATGTCAAAGAAACCGCAACCCCAATTTTTAATGCCATATAAGTCGACACTTTGTCCAATTGTCCATGTTTGTGTATCTGAATGTGAGTTGCTTGGCTGTGCTGCCATGAGGTCGTTCTCATTATGTTTTTTTTGCATTTTAGAGTTGAAAAAATAAAATACAAGTAAAATTTTTAATACTAAATATAGAATTATTTATTATTTATAAATAAATTGAATAAAAATTCATGTTCATAAATATACTTCATTTAAAATAAATTATTTTTATATTTATATTATTTATTTTTTAAAAGGATATTGAATAATTAACCTATTTAAAACCAATGTAGGGCACATGTTATCTAATATTTTCTCAATATATTATTTGGTGACTATTAAATGCACAATAATTGATTTAGTAAATTATTGATATTATGTATTATTTTTGGTTAAAATTTATTACCAAAACCGTAGTTACATTCAACTTCAACTATGGGAATTATATTACAACTTCATATTTTTTTACTGGTTAGGCTTATAACCTGAAAAGTTATAGGATCCCTGTAAAAACATTTTGGGAAGACGGTTTGCAGACATTAGCTGATGTGAGACTTATATATGGTAAATTAAGCATCGGTTGAATATGACAAGGGAGGTTGAATATGACAAAGTAGGTTGAATATGACAAAGTAGGTTGAATATGACAAAGTAGGTTGAACATAGTAGATTAAGATAAACTGAATATAGTAATTGCAGTATGGCCTTAGAGAATAAGTTCAGGCGGCTGATAATGGCATATATACAATGAGTTGAAGTAAAGAATGTATATGGTAATGAAGGTGACGAGTTTAATATAAATTACTGGTAGCTAACCTCGACTATCACTCATAATTAAATCTAGAGCAATACGGGCTTTTTTGGAATCTAAAAGATCTTTCTTTTCGATCATTTCGCAGTCGTCCGCAATCATTTCATCTATTGTTGAAGGGTAGTAACGGCAATCATCAGGTCTGTCAAAATATATGTCGCAAGTATAAATTTTACTGTCTTTTTGTTTGGTTAAAAATGGACATAAAGTGATTTTTTCACTTGTTTTTGGATCTACCCAAATCAGTCCGTCTTTTACATATTTAAATATTTCTGGATTATATTCTTCCCATTCTTCTATTTCATGTTTGGCGGCCGATAATCCACCATTACTGTATTTTATACAGCATTTCCCACAAGAATTGCAATCTTTCAAGGCGTCTCTTTTAATCTTTAACATGCAGACTAATATAAAAATCTATGGCATGTATTTACTCATATTTGAAAGCATTAATTTTAAATAATTAATACTCAGCGAGCCTTAGTGTACCCATTTTTAGTTTACTTTGTATTGTTTGTCTTCACCTCATAAAATTTGTCATAGTACCTAAACACTTTTTTATGGAATTTATTGGAGCAGTCCTAGTCAGCGTATTATATTTACTAATAAGAATTTGCACAGTATTGTCATCTACTAGGCCATTCTATACTTGAATAATTGCCCAATTTCAGTCGAGCCAATCAACTTCATAGGTAAGCTTTGTTTAGATAAATATAGAGAGGCCACTGTTATTTGTAAATTGTCTAATTGTCCAAAAAAGCCATGCTACTAGATACTATAAATAGTAGCCTATTTTAAAAGCTCTACATTGTCCTTAAACGCTTTTAGAATGAGAGAGAGTCAAGGTCTTCAAGCTGATCACGTAATTTACGGCTTTCTAGTCGATCTTCAATTTTTCTTCTTAACTCTGTGCTACGAAGTAATTTATCGCGTTTTTCTCGGACTCTGTCAGCGAACGTATCTTCAAATTGATCGTCTCGATCAGAATCTTCCCAGTCATTTAAATCTAGTTTATTTTGAGTCTTAGACACAGTGCTCACACTTCATCTTGATTATAGGTATTTTTGAATATCTACTTATTTAACGACTTTGTAAATTGAAAAATATTAATCGTCAAGATCAAAAAAAGTTATCATTGCGCTGATCAAAAAAAACCCAGCGAATTGCTTCGCTGGGTTCTAGTACTGTGAATATCAGTGCATTTATAGCTTATCTATTACCGCTTCTAAATTGGCAACAGTACGATCTATGTTATGTAACTTATCTAAACCAAACAATCCTAGGCGGAATGTTTTAAAGTCAGCAGGTTCATCTACCATTAAGGGAACCCCAGCCGCCGCTTGCATGCCTTGAGCAGCAAACTTACTGCCATTTTGCATGGCAGAATCGTCGGTGTAGTTAACCACTACGCCAGGAGCCTTAAAGCCCTCGGCCGCAACACTTTTAATGCCCTTGCTTTCTAGCATAGCGCGAGCTTTTTGGCCCAGTTCAATTTGCTCAGCCTTAACTTTGTCAAAACCATATGCTTTGGTTTCTAGCATGGTGTTGCGAAAAGCGGTTAGTGCATCAGTTGGCATGGTAGCGTGATATGCATGACCACCATTCAAATAGGCTTGCATAATTTGATGCCATTTTTTAAGGTCACATGCAAAGCTGTTGCTAGTAGTGGTTTCTAGTAATGCCAGTGCATGACCACTTAACATAACTAAAGCCGCGCAAGGCTGTGCGCTCCAACCTTTTTGTGGCGCACTTATTAAAACGTCTACGCCTACTGCTTTCATATCAACCCATACTGTGCCAGAGGCGATGCAATCTAAAACAAACAAACCGCCAACAGAATGTACCGCATCGGCCAATTGCTTTAGGTAGTCATCAGGTAAAATAATACCTGCTGAGGTTTCAACGTGTGGTGCGAATACGACGGCTGGTTTTTCTGCCTTTATAGTAGCCACTACCTCATCAATAGGAGGAGGGGAAAATGGCTTTTGAGATCCGCTTTCTGTTTGGCGTGCTTTTAATACTATTTCAGCAGAAGGTAAGTCACCCATTTCAAAAATTTGGCTCCAGCGGTAGCTGAAATAACCATTACGTATGACTAAGCATTTTTTGTTATTTGCAAACTGACGGGCAACTGCTTCCATGCCGAAAGTACCGCCTCCGGGAACCACCACAACACCATCAGCGTTGTATACGTCTTTTAAGTTACTAGAAATGTCGTTCATTACACCCTGAAAGGTCTTTGACATATGGTTTAGCGAGCGATCGGTGAATACCACTGAGTATTCTAAAAGGCCATCTGGATCGATGTTAGGTAATAGACCAGCCATTGGGTGTTCCTTATTCGTGTTCTAATTTAGTCAGGCATTATAATACCTAACTTAGCGATTGATAGTGAGACCGTAATAATGAATAAGATTATAGCTGAGCTAATTTAAAAAGGCTTGGGGCCAACCGTAAATATGCAGTATGCAGTGATGTTGACCATCTATACTATTTATAAGTCTGTTTTGTAGCTGCTTATATGTATATAGGGGTAGATAATCGGCTGTTTTATTCAGGTAAAATTTAATTAATTTAATTAATTCAATTAATCAATAATTTAGGAATTCGAACATGATGAATAATAGATGTTCGGCTTATTATACAGCCACAGTAAACCAAGAAAGCGATTACCCTGAGTTAGAAGGGGACATACGTGTTGATGTGGCGATTATAGGTGGTGGTTTTACAGGTATCAATACTGCGCTTGAACTGGCCGAAAAGGGCTTGAAAGTGGCTGTTATAGAAGCTGAGAAGGTTGCCTATGGGGCAACAGGTCGAAATGGTGGGCAAGTAACCGGTAGCCTGTCCGGTGACGAAGCAATGCGCAAACAAATGCGTAAAAAGCTTGGTACTCAAGTAGACGATTTTATTTGGAATCTGCGCTTTCGTGGTCATGATATTATTAAAAGCCGTGTAGAAAAGTATGGCATCGACTGTGATTTAAAATTTGGCCATTTGCACACAGCTTATAAACCAAGCCATATGACAGAGCTAAGCGCCAATTATCACGAAGCCGTCAAGAATGGCATGGGCGATCAGGTGGAGTTATTAAAACGTGAGCAAATGTCTGACTATTTAGAGACCGATATTTACCACGGTGCGCTTTATAATAAAAAGAACATGCATCTGCATTCACTTAACTTATGCTTAGGCGAAGCTAAAGCAGCCGAATCATTAGGTACCCTAATGTTTGAAAACTCTCCTGTTATTAATATTGATCATGGTTCAGCTAAGGCCGGAATATTGCCTAAAGTGATTACCGCTAAAGGTACGGTGACAGCCAACACAGTCATGTTGGCGGGTAATGCTTATCATCGCTTAGAACGGTTGAAAATGAGCGGTAAACTATTCCCAGCAGCAGGGGGTATCGTAGCCACTGAACCTTTAGGTGAAGAGGTGGCCAGTATTATTAACCCCAAAGATTTAGCCGTTTATGATTGCCGCTTTGTATTAGATTATTATCGTATGACGGCTGATAATCGATTGTTATTTGGTGGTGGAGCTAATTATAGTGGACGTCCATCCCGTGATATCGAAGCCGAAATGCGACCAGCTCTTGAAAAAACATTTCCGCGCTTAAAGGGCGTTAAAATAGACTTTCAATGGAGCGGCATGATGGGAATTGCGATCAATCGTATCCCGCAATTAGGTAAGCTATCTGACAATGTGTTTTATGCTCAAGGGTACTCAGGTCACGGTATTGCTACTACGCATATTGTTAGTGAAATTATGGCCAAGGCTATTACCGGCCACTTGGAAGAGTTTGATACTTTTGCAAGCTGCAAGCACATTCGTATTCCAGGCAGTGAATGGGTGGGCAATCAATTTTTAGCAGTGGGCATGTGGTATTACTTACTTATGGAAAAATTAAGATAAGCAAAAAGTCAGTCGTACTTTAAAATAGAGAACGACTGACGGCTATAAATAGTTATATTATTAAATTATTTTTTTGATTTATCCTTAGACATTCTTTCTATGTAGTCCTTCGGTGGAGGTGTCCAGCCCCGTTCTCCCATGTCGTGAGCATCAACTCTGTCTTTATCCATGTTGTCGCTTAGTGTTTGCTCTAGCTGTTTGAAAAGCGTGCGATAATTGTCCGCAAATCCTCCTTCATCTTTAGCATCTTTCCATATATTAAACAGCTTTGATTTATGGTCAGCTTCGGTATCTAAGAATATATATTTTTGCTGCTCGGCTTGAAAACGCTGCATACCTAAAACGGTTAAAGCTTCCCGTCCAAGTTCTAATGCCGAGTGATAGGTTTCGCTTACTACAAAATCGGCACCTGCACTTTCGAGTACATAGCCATGACCACGATCAAATCCTCGGGCTAAAATCTTCACATGAGGATAGGTGTGTTTAACATAGCGAGTTAATTCAACTGCTGACTCTTTTTGATCAATAGCAATAACTAATAGCGATGCTTGCTGTATGCCTGCGGTATGCAGTAAGTCAGGTAGTGTGGCATCACCGAAGTAGCTTTTAATTCCAATGTTTCGCATCAGTTCTACTTGAGTTACTTGGTAATCTAAAACAGTGGTCTGAATGTCATTAGAAGACATTAGCCTATTTACAATTTGACCAAATCGCCCCACACCTGCAATGATCACCGGACCTGTCTCATCTACTTCATCAGCTTTCTGTTGATTTTGACTGGTAATGTATTTTGGAATAATAACTTTTTCAAACAAAATAAATAAACCCGGTGTCAAAAACATAGATATGGCCACTGGTAAAGAAAGCAACTGTACCAACTCCACAGGCAACACATGCTGTTGTTGAGAAAAACTTAATAACACGAAACCAAATTCACCAGCTTGGGCCAAGCTTAAAGAAAATAGCCAGCGGTCACTGCCCGATATTTTAAAAGTTATCGCAAGGCAATATAAAACAGCAGCCTTTATAAACATAAGCGCTGCTGTAATAGCTATGACAATGGCAAGATTATCACTTAATATTTCAAAATTGATACCGGCCCCAACCGTAATGAAAAATAGTCCAAGTAATAAACCTTTAAACGGTTCAATATTACTTTCAAGTTCATGCTTAAATTCGCTGTTAGCTAATACTACTCCTGCTAAAAAAGTACCTAAAGCAGGGCTCAAGCCTACAAGTCCCATAAGCGCAGCAATCCCAATGACCAATAGTAGGGCTGTGGTAGTAAACATTTCCCGTAAACCCGACTTAGCAATAAACCGAAATAACGGGCGAGATAAAAAGTGTCCACCAATCACAACAAATGACATAGCAGCAATGACAACTAAGCCATAGGCCCAGCTTGGAAGGTGTTTAACCAATGATACATCTTCGTGTTGATTATTAGAGGTCAATGCTTGGCTTTGTTCTACCAGTTCAGGAATAGCTAGTAATGGAATCAAAGCCAGCATTGGGATGACAGCAATGTCCTGAAATAATAAAACACTAAATGCGTTTTTCGCACCTTCCGTTTTATTTAAAGATCTCTCATTAAATGTTTGTAACACAATTGCAGTGGATGAGAGTACAAAGATTAAGCCAATGGTAATTGATATACCTATGGTTTGATCGAATAGTAAAGCAATGCCCGTAATTAATAGTGTTGTTAGGCTAACTTGTAATCCCCCAAGGCCAATAAGGCGTGCTTTCATTTCCCACAGGGCTTTAGGTTCTAGTTCCATGCCTACTAAGAACAGCATCATTACTACACCAAACTCTGCAAAATGCTGAATCGTATTGGTTTCATTTCCCACTAGGCCTAATATTGGGCCAATAAAAACGCCAGCAATTAAATACCCTAAAACTGAACCTAGGCCTAATCGTTTAGCAATAGGTACCGCAATAACTGCAGCGCATAAGTAAATAAATGCTTGCAAAAAATATCCGGTCATTTATCAGTCTCTACATTACTAATGTGATTCATTAAACGGTTTTTATTTGCTGATTCATAATCAAACCTATCATCTATAATGTTTTTTAATAACGCTTCCCATTGATTTATATGCAATTCTACTCTGTTTTCTTCTCGGGCTGTTCTGGCTCCAAATAATACAAATGGAGGTAGGTATTGCATGTTACACAAACTTGCCATCTGTTCTAATGGTTGTAATAATTCATTAATAGAATAATGATTCATCCCCTCAGATTGATAAGCGTTTTCTGGACCTCCTGCAGTAGTGGCACAAAAAAATTTCTTGCCTTGTAAAGCTTTTCCATCATGACCGTAGGCAAAGCCGTATTCCAGCACTAAGTCTTGCCATTCTTTTAATATGGCAGGTGTTGAATACCAATATAAGGGAAACATGAAGACAATTATGTCGTGTTCTGCTAGCCGACTTTGTTCCCGCTGGATATTTATGCGATAGTTGGGATATTCATTGTATAAATCAACTAGAGTAACGCCTTCAATATTACTGGCGTTATATAGCAGAATATTTATTTCACTTCGGTTTTGTGATGGGTGGGCAAAGAGTATTAAAACTTTAGACATTAAAGACCTGTATTGTTTTTTATTTTTATGTCATCGACAATCCATTTTTTCAATATGTCTGTCATTGTTTTTGTGTCGATGGGCTTAGATATATAATCGTTCATACCGATAGATAAGCAACTTTCTCTGTCTCCTGCCATAGCATTTGCAGTCATGGCAAGAATAGTAACGTCTGAGAATCTGCCACCAGCGTTGCCTTGTCTAATTCTTTTAGTAGCTTCGAAGCCGTCCATTATTGGCATTTGGCAATCCATTAACATAATAGTATATGGGTTATCTTTGGGAGATTCTTTCAGCATTGAGATTGCTTTTTCACCATTTTCAGCAATGTCACAAGTTAACCCGATAGTTTCTAATATACCTTCAGCCACGACCTGGTTAATTACGTTGTCTTCAACCATAAGTATTCGGTGATGCTCTGGCCATTTATGAGGGGAGTCCGCTTCATCTGTATAACCTAGGTTCATACTTATAGATTGTAAATATGCCGATGTAATTAACTCAGACGAAGCTTGGGCAGGGTGCGCAGACGCAACTAGAAGCGAGTTGTGTAGGTCCATAGGTGAAACAGGTTTGGTAAACCATCCATTTAACCCCATTGCTCGAAGCTCTTCTGGCGACTGCTCGTGATTAACTGACGTCATCATGATGATTTTAATATGTTGATATGCAGGGTTTCTTCTTAATATTTTGGTGAACTGAACGCCATTCATATGTGGCATTTGCATATCCAAAATAATAAAGTCTAATTCCCCCACTTTGAATTGCTCACACATTTTAATACCAATAGCCCCACTTTCAGCCTCAAAGGTATTGCCTCCCCAATTTTTTATTTGCTCTGAAAAAATTTCTCTATTAACAGGATTGTCATCAATTATTAAAATATTTTTTGATTTTATATCTTCATTTATTAATGGGATTACCTTCTTACTACTTTGATCTAGTATTAAATCAAATGAAAACTCAGAGCCTTTACCTAAGGTGCTTTTTACATCTATATTACCATCCATAAGGAGAATCATTTTTTTGCAAATAGCTAATCCTAATCCTGTTCCTCCGTACTCTCTTGTTGTTGATGCATCTACCTGAGAAAAACTATTGAACAGTCTATCAATACGGTTTTCAGGTATACCTATTCCTGTATCAGTAATAGTGCAGGAAATAAGAATAGACTCTTTGTAATGAGTAGTAGATAGCCGAACAATTACTGTGCCGTTATGCGTGAATTTAATTGCGTTATTAATGAGATTGGTTATGATTTGGCCTAATCGATTGGGATCGCCCTTTACCATTTTTTTGGATATTTTAGAACCGTCTAAAATGAGCTCAATATCTTTTTCTTCGGCGGTAAACGCCATTGTTTTTACAATGGAATGGAGCAATATTTCAATATTAAAATCAATTTTCTCTAGCTCGACTTTTCCAGCTTCTACTTTAGAAAAATCAAGTATGTCATTAATAATATGAAGCAATGACTTAGCGCTACTTTGAGCAACCTTGGCTTTACGTTCCTGGTCTGGTGTTAACGAAGAGTTAAGTAGCAATCCAAGCATACCCATAACACCATTGATAGGAGTTCGAATTTCATGACTCATACTTGCCAAAAATTCACTTTTTGAAAGATTAGCTTCCTCAGCCAGTTCTTTTGAAATAGTTAGCTTTGACTCACTATCAAGTAATTCTTTGGTCCGTTCGTTTACCTTATCTTCCAGCTCATTTTTAGATTTAATTAAGTTCAATTTTATTTCTTTGTTAATTTTTATTACAAATAATACATACAGTAACACAACAAATATAAGTACGAAAATAATAAATAATATAATAGAACGGGTAGTATTATAAATCTTTAATGCTTCTACCTTTTCAATTTCTGTTGCTAAGCCTATATTAAGTTCGCTTAGCCATGTCCATGAACCTAGTACCCATTCGCCGCGATAATCACGATACCCTTTCATATCGTTACTAGTAAAGCCTGATATGGCACTGGCAGCCATTACTGTGAATGGTTTATTAGAATGCTGTATAGATATGTCAATAAAATCATCTAGTTCCCCTCCAGGATCCCTAATCTCTAATGCTAATGGACTTTGCTCATTTATATTCATAAAGCCACGTTCAAAAAATTTATGTTCAAAGCGACTGGAGGTCAAAAGGCGAGCATCTTTATCAAAAGCATAGGTTTCTCCACTTTCTCCTACCCGACCCAATGCAGTTATTTTTGATAACGAATTTTCTGGATCGAACCGTTCAGTAAAGACAGCTATTATTCGACCACTATTGGATCTAATAGGCACAGCGGTGAACAGCGTAGGTGGAACAGATCTTCCGGCGATGTTTTTTTGCCGGCCAAGTGCAATGTCAGACGGAATGGGTGGTACTAGCTGACCTCTACCTCGTAATATGTATTGAAAAATTTCTGGACGGTATCGGTAAATTATATTTAATGATGTTAAGTCCGTATCTCTTTGAGAGGCTATATTGATACCGTTGGGTAGAATAATATGAAAATCAGGCTGAGTGGTTTTACTTGCTAATAAGTACTGCCTCATCTGTTCAATTGACGAAGACCCCAGAAGCTTCTCTCCACTTTTGTATTGCTTAATGAGTTTAGTCGTAAGTTTTACAAATTCGGGGTTAGATGCAATGTTATCGCTCCTTTGTAACTGATCGCTGGCCCAAATATTTAATGCCTCTGCTGTAGTATTGAGGACAGTTGAAAGCTTGTCTTGTATTTCTTGTAGGGTTTTTTCTTTGATATGCAGAAGCCCCCACCAAGTAGGTACCATCGTAATAAATAGGAAGCTAATAGTGATGGTTATAAGAGTCCAGTGGCTTTTCTTAATTGTCATAATATTTGATTTATATTCATCTGGGCTGTTTATGAAAGCTCATAGCTTGACTGTATAGAGCCAAAGTTAAAGGCAACTTAAGAGCGATTTCTAATAACAGGCGGTACATTTCAATTGACCTTGATAGGATTAGCTTAAGGTTAGCTTAAATTTGTCAGATATCAGCTAGCAAAGTAATATTTTGGTGTGTGCATAGATACCGCACTCTCCAGCGGCCGTGAAGACAATGGCCCGTAAACGTGCTCCCAGCCGAACTACAGTTAGGATAGACAGTAATCAGCAGTTACAAGGCCCCTAGAGTGGTAAAGATGACCTTAGTTAGGCTAAGTGTTGTACGGATTACCCCAAATCGTTTATATATGGTGTATCATTGGGATATAAATTTAATCTACTATTTTATTAAAATTACGGTGATCCATGTCAAAGTTCTTCTACAAAGGTAAAATCATGAAAAAGCCAGAGCATTCAAGCTCTAGCTTTGAAACAGCCGCTAACGTCCGTTTAGGAACAGACAAAGCACCAGCTGTTATTAGTGTACAATCTCAAGCCCGTAAAGAAGAGTTAGTGGCCATCTTTCTAGAAAATGGCTGGGCTAGCAAAATAGACGTTAATCCTGAGCAGGAAGAGAATGTCCGTGATTTAGATATATTGCAGCAACGTGCAAATAATGAGCAGGCTGTATCCAAGAAAGAAGCGAGTAGAAACGACCCTTGCCCTTGTGGTAGCGGTAAAAAATACAAAAAGTGCTGCGCAGCTTAGTTTAATTACTATTATAAGTGCTGTTAGGGCTTAAGTTTACCCTTGAGCAAAAAAAGCGAATACTGGAGTCGACCCAGTATTCGCTTTTTTGTGCGTGGGACACAATAGTTATAGAATAAAACGACTCAGGTCTTCGTCTTTCGCAATCTCACCCAGATGCTCTTCTACAAACGCTGCATTGATCTGCAGTGGGTTTATTGAATACTGAGTAGCTAGACTTTCTGCATCAAAACTAACTTTTTCCAATAAGCGTTCCATCATGGTATGTAGGCGACGAGCTCCTATGTTTTCGGTATTTTCATTAACCTTAAATGCAGTTTGAGCTAATTGCTCTATACCGTCCTCTGTGAACTCTATATTCAAACCTTCAGTACTTAACAGCGCCTTATATTGTTCGGTAAGTGAGGCACTTGGCTCGGTTAGAATTCGTTTAAAATCATCGGGTGTTAATGCCATTAATTCTACACGAATTGGTAAACGACCTTGTAGCTCTGGGATTAGGTCAGATGGTTTACTCATGCTGAACGCCCCTGAAGCTACAAATAAAATATGATCAGTTTTGATCATGCCGTATTTGGTACTAACGGTGCATCCTTCAATTAATGGTAATAAGTCACGCTGGACACCTTCACGGCTAACATCACCGCCACCACCACTTTCTTGGCGCTTGGCTACCTTATCTATTTCATCAATGAACACTATGCCGTTTTGCTCAACCATCTCTGCGGTTTGGGCTTTAAGGTCTTCGATGTTAAGCATGTTGTGTGCTTCTTCATCTTGCACCAGTTTAAGCGCTTCTTTTACTTTCATTTTGCGCTTGTTGCTTTTAGCTTGGCCCATGCTGCTGAACATGTTTTGAATTTGGTTGGTCATGTCTTCCATGCCAGGTGGTGCCATGATTTCTACGCCTACTTGCTGGGCAGCTACATCAATTTCAATTTCTTTGTCATCCATATCCCCACTAAGAACTTTTTTACGAAAAAGAATTCGAGTGCTGCTGTCTTCAGGTTTTTCTGCTGCACTGTCGAATCCTGGTCGAGCAGGGGTAAGTAGACAATCTAAAATGCGTTCTAATGCGGCGTCTTTTGCCCGTTCGGCAACAGCTTCTACTTCTCGTTCCCGGAGCATTTTAAAGCCTGTCTCTACTAGATCGCGAATAATAGTTTCTACATCGCGGCCCACATAACCCACTTCGGTAAACTTAGTGGCCTCTACTTTAATGAACGGGGCATTAGACAATTTTGCTAAACGGCGAGCAATTTCAGTTTTACCCACACCGGTTGGGCCAATCATCAGAATGTTTTTAGGGGTGATCTCTTCACGCATTTCGGCAGGCAACTGCATACGGCGCCAGCGATTACGCAAAGCAATTGCAACGCTCCGTTTAGCGTCTGCTTGGCCAATAATATGACGATCAAGTTCTTTAACAATGTGAGCAGGTGTTAGGTTTTTATCTATGTCGGTGATCATAAGGTTATTTCTTATCTACTTTAATCGGCAAGGTTTCAATGGTGAAGTTGTGATTGGTAAAGACACAAATATCCCCTGCGATGGTTAATCCTCTTTCAACAATCTCTTTTGCTGATAGCTCGGTATTTTCAAACAAGGCTTTTGCTGCAGCCAGTGCAAAGTTGCCACCACTACCAACAGAGATGACGCCATTTTCGGGCTCTAATACATCACCATTGCCGGTAATGGTAAGTGTGGCGGTTTCATCGGCAACAATAAGTATGGCTTCTAGTTTGCGCAGAGCTCTATCACTTCGCCATTCTTTAGCCAGTTCAACAGCCGACCTTGTGAGTTGTCCTGAATGCTTTTGTAGATGCGTTTCAAATTTTTCGAATAAGGTAAACGCATCGGCGGTGGCGCCGGCAAAACCTGCAATTACTTTATCATTGTAAAGGCGACGTACTTTGCGAGCATTGCCTTTCATTACGGTATTACCAAGGCTAACTTGCCCATCACCGCCCATTACTACTTGGTCGTCGCGGCGAACGCTTAATATTGTTGTCATAGTGTCTATTGCTTATAAGTCTGACAGAACTAGATTTATGGGGGTGGAATACAGAACTTCAAGGGTGCTGGTGGTTCAGCAGGTATTCCGTACAGCTTAAAGGGTGATTAAAAGTGGTTTAATGAGGTAATTATTTACTGTTAAATTTTCGTCGGTTCTAACCCATCTGATATATATAGGTTTTTTTACAAACTGTTACAAAATCTATACGAAATACTTACAGTCACTGTCTTATTTTCACATGTTAAAGCATCAATTGTATTAGCATTGTCCAGATTGCGAACAATACCAATTGGTCAGCTTTTTGGGTGATATAGTAAGATTGAGAAAAATGGCAGGTATTTGTTTGAATACTCAGCTAGTCGTACTAAACGGATGTAGCAATCGATGGACGTTAACAATCAAGTTGTCATAAAGGTGTTCGAAGGAGTAGGTCTTAGTTATTTTGACCTGGCTCAGTCACTGTCTTGTATTGAAATGATCTCTACGCCTTTATCTGGCGATGCCATGATCGAATTAGACGTAGTAGATTTTGGTCCTTTATTAATTGTTAAGCGCATCAATAGTTGCTCAAGTATTGAAGAGCTTAAATTTGGTAGCTCGACACTGGCATTTCAATTACCTATGGCCCAAGCTTCCGCCATTACTCAATATTTAAATCTTCCTGGAGGAGAACGCTACAGCCCTTTTCAGCCTAGTGGTGCGCAATCCCAATGGCTTATTCCTGCTAATACTGCCATGTATCAAATTCAGGTCGATGCCAGATGGCTTGAACGTGTATTAGGCGTACAAGCTATAAAGGATTATGCCGAATTGCATAAGAGTGCTTCTCGAAAAGCTTACGACCCTGATGCTTTACTTGCCGCTGCCGTTGCCACTGAACATGCTGTTAATATGGCTAAACAAAGCGATGCTTCGGCGAACCCTATTAGCGTCTCAGATCTAGAAAACTTGATAACTGATATTTTATTACCCTGTATCATGTCTGACTTAGAAGATGTAAAAGCCAGTACCCGGCAAAAAATATTAAGTAAGGCGTTAGGCTATATAAGTGATAACTATGTAAAGCCAATTCGGTTATATGAACTTACAAACTTTGTATCTACTTCTGCTCGAAATTTACAGATGGTGTTTAAGCAAGAGCTAGGGATTAGCCCAACTCAATATATACACCAATTTAGGTTGCACCGATTTCGTCTTCATCTGGTTAGTTCAAGTAGCGTCACCGAGGCAGCCCATATGAGCGGCTTTAAACATCTTGGACGACTAACAGAGCAATATGCAAGAGTGTTTGCCACTTATCCTTCAGATGACCTGCTAGTACAAAGTAAGTTTAAGTTAGAAATTGGAGTGAGCTTTATTTAGTTTAAGGCCTGCGTAATAACAATTGATTGAATTCCCATATCCGCCAATTGGTCTTGTGCTTTGTTCATTTGTGAGCGGTTTACAAAAGGCCCAGTAAACACTCTGTACCATATATCACCATTAATATCTGCGCTTTCAATTTGCGGTGTAAGACCATTAATAATTAGCTTCGCTTTTTGTCGATCAGCGCCTGCTAGGTTTTTAAACGAACCAGTTCTTAACCGGTACTGAATTTTATTGCCATCTTTGTCGGTACCCTTTGGCGTGGACTTATATTCTTTAACTTCTTCAACAGATACTTCTTTATTTTCTAGAATCTCAAAAAACTCAAAGTTGTTAACTGTTTTAGCCGCATCAGGGAGCTTGGCATTAATCGCTTGCTGCACTGCTGCATTAGCTTTGTTGGTGATATTTTTCTTCGCCTGCAGAGCTTTCTCTGCAAGTGATTCAGTAATTTTATCTATGTCGTCACCAGCGGGAACAGTGGTTAAATAAAATAAAAAAGTTGCAAAGCTGAGCGCAACTAAAGGTGTGAAAATCCACACCCAGCGTGGTGCGTTAGACGCCATTACATTTCCTCTGGGGCACTTATGCCCAGTAAATCTAATCCGTTGGCGATCACTTGGCGCGTAGCTTGAGTTAATGTAATCCGTGCGTCACGCAAATCTATGTCGTCTACTATAGTCTTGTGGGCATTATAGTAACCATGAAATTCGCTGGCCAGTTCATGCAAATAGTTTGCAATCATAAACGGAGCGTTAGAAGTACCAGCGGTTTTAACCATCTCTGGGAAAACGGCCAGTTTGTTGGCCAGCAGTTTCTCGTGGTCTTCAGTGAGACGATCAAGTTTGGCTAAACCGTTGGCTTGGTCCCAGACTAAGTCTTGCGAAGTGAGTTTACGCAATATGCTGCAAATACGAGCATGGGCATACTGAATATAATAAACAGGGTTGTCGTTTGACTGGCTTAATGCTAAGTCAATATCAAATGTCAACTGGGAGCTGGGTGCTCGGGCGGCTAAAAAGTAGCGCGTGGCATCAAGTCCCACTTGATCTATCAAATCTCGTAATGTGACATAACTGCCTGCACGCTTAGAAATTTTAACTTCTTCGCCACCTTTCATTACGGTTACCATTTGGTGCAACACGTAGTCAGGCCAGCCTTCAGGAATATCCATTTTCAAAGCTTGTAAACCAGCACGAACACGAGTGATAGTGGAGTGGTGGTCGGCACCTTGTTCGTTGATTACACGAGAGAAACCACGTTGCCATTTTTCTAGGTGATAAGCCACGTCTGGAACAAAGTAAGTGTAGCCGCCATCTTTTTTGCGCATAACACGGTCTTTATCATCACCAAAGTCAGTGGTTTTTAACCAAAGGGCGCCACCTTCTTCATAGGTGAAACCATTTTTAATTAAAGCCTGAACGGTTTCTTCAACTTTACCTTCAGAGTAAAGTGAGCTTTCTAAAAAATACACATCAAAATCTACTTCAAATGCTTTTAAATCTAAATCTTGTTCGCGGCGTAAGTACGCAACAGCAAAGTGACGAAGACCATCTAGGTCGTCAGCATTTTTGGTGCCAGTGAAGCTTTGGTCAGCAGACTTAACAGTCTCGCCTTTCATGAAGCTTTCAGCTAGCTCAACAATATAGTGGCCTTGGTAGCCATTTTCAGGCCAAGTGTCGTCACCAGGACCAAATCCTTTGCAGCGTGCCTGAACTGATAATGCTAAGTTATCAATTTGTGCCCCTGCATCGTTATAATAAAATTCACGCGTGGTGTTCCAGCCATTTGCTTGTAATAAGCGGCTAATGCAATCGCCTACCGCTGCCCCACGACCATGACCCACATGTAACGGACCTGTTGGATTAGCCGATACAAATTCAACCTGAACCTTTTGGCCTTTACCTGAATTGTTGTGACCAAATTTAGAACCCGCTTTAAGAATGGTATCAACAATAGACAAACTAGCTGCCTCGGTAACAAAAAAATTAATGAAGCCTGGACCAGCAATTTCGGCCTTTTTAAGTATGGGGCTATCAGGCAGGGCGTCAATGATAACGGCGGCCCAATCTTTTGGCTTCATGCCGGATAACTTAGAGCTAACCATAGCAATATTAGACGCGTAATCGCCATGTGCTTTGTCTTTGGTGTTATCAATCATCACTTTAGGCGCTGCATCGGCGGGCAGTTTGCCATTGGCTTTAAGGGCAGAAAGCGTGTCTTCGATAAGACTGATTAGCTGTTGTTTCATATTCACCTTGGATTCAGAGCAGGGGCGATTAGGCGACCCTATATATATGGCGGGCATTATCACAGTTTAGTGTCATTTTTTCTACAACAGGGTGTTAATAAGTATTGATTGCATTTTGATAATTCACTTGTATATATGGGTGTCCGTATATATGATATTACGGATGTTTAATTAAAAAAAAGAGTTGCATGCAGATTAATCCCTTACAGTTGTTTAAATGTCTAAGTGACGACACTCGCTTACAGATTATTTTGCTGGTGCAAAGTCAAGGTGAGCTATGTGTAGGTGAACTGGTAGAGGCATTGGGCAGCAGCCAGCCAAAGGTCAGTCGCCATTTAGCCAGTTTGCGTGATTGTCAATTATTAGATATTCGTAAGTCGGGGCAGTGGGTGTTTTATCGGGTTCATGATGAACTACCCAAATGGGCCAATGAAATCATTTGCCAAGCGGTACTGGCAGGTGAAACCACATTAAAAGAACTGACGGCCAAGCTAAATCTAGTGAACGAACCGCACCGCAAGCTGGCTTGCTGTTAATTTAAACTAATTGTAGGAGGGCGCTTCTGCGCGACTCAATGAAAATACTATTCATCTGTACCCATAATCGCTGCCGTTCAATTCTGTCTGAAGCAATCGCTAATCATCAAAATGATCCACGTTTACAAGCCGCCAGTGCAGGCAGTCAGCCAGCAGGGGAGGTACATCCGTTATCAATAAAATACTTAGCTGAAGCAGGTATATCAACCGAGGGCTTAGTTAGCCAAAGTTGGGATGACCTAGAAACCTTTAACGCCGATGTTGTAGTGACTGTTTGTGACAGCGCAGCGGCTGAAGCTTGTCCGGTATGGTTTGGTAAATCCATCAAGCTGCACTGGGGATTAAAAGATCCTTCAAAAGTGGAAGGGGACGAAGCGGCGGTCAAAGCTGAGTTTCTAAAATGCATTGCACAAATTGAAGCTCGCATGCAAGCGATTTTAAGTTTGGATTTAGACAATCTAAAAGGTGATGCGCTTAAAACTGAGCTATTGAAGCTTACCTTGTGAGCGAAGGCAATTTCTTAAAATATTAATCTAAAAATCCAATATAGAGAACTAAAATATGGGCATCTTTGAACGTTATTTAACAGTATGGGTCGGCCTCGGCATAATAGCTGGTGTGGTGCTAGGCAGTGCAATACCCGGTGTATTTGAAGTCATTGCGTCGTGGGAATATGCGCATGTTAATATTTTAATTGCGGTGCTGATTTGGCTAATGGTTTACCCCATGATGGTGCAGGTAGATTTTAGCTCGATTAAAGATGTAGGTAAAAAACCAAAAGGTTTATTTTTAACGTTGGTCATTAACTGGTTAATAAAACCATTTACTATGGCTGCTTTGGGTTGGTTGTTCTTTAAAGTCTTTTTTGCCGATATGGTAGACCCTGAAACGGCCAATGAATACATAGCCGGTATGATTCTGTTAGGTGTGGCCCCGTGTACTGCAATGGTGTTTATTTGGTCACAATTAACCAAAGGCGATGCTAATTACACGTTAGTTCAAGTAAGTGTTAATGACGTAATTATGATATTCGCATTTGCCCCACTTACTGCGTTTTTATTAGGCATGACGGATATAATCGTGCCATGGGAAACGCTTATTTTATCGGTGGTTTTATATGTGCTTTTACCTTTAGTCGCAGGAGTGATAACTCGTAAAAAGCTAGATAATGCCAGTGACCATTCAAAGCTTAATAAGTTTTTAGCAACCGTTAAACCTTGGTCAATTATTGGTTTGATTTCAACAGTGGTTTTACTCTTTGGTTTTCAAGCGCAAACTATTTTAGACAAGCCTGAAGCCATTGTGATGATCGCGATTCCATTAATTATTCAAACCTACGGTATATTTTTTATCGCTTATGGATTTGCAAAATACTTAAAGCTATCCCATAACATAGCCGGTCCTGCTAGTCTGATAGGCACTAGTAACTTCTTTGAACTAGCCGTGGCAGTGGCCATAAGTTTGTTTGGATTACATTCAGGAGCCGCATTAGCCACTGTGGTTGGGGTGTTGGTAGAAGTACCTGTAATGTTGAGTCTTGTCTGGTTTGTTAACAGAACCCGTCACTGGTTTTAGTGCATTAAATTAATAGCCGTAGAAATCATACTTTAATATAATTGTAGTGAGTTGTACAAAGTGTGCAGCCTCTAGAATTTTAGTTACGTCTAATAATTAAAAGGATCCGTCCATAAGTTCGGGGTTAGCTTTCCACGATTTTAACCATGCTGGAAATTTACTGGCGGGCATGGGTCTAGCAATTCCATGCCCTTGTGCTAAAAAGCATCCCATTGAAAGTAGTTGATTACCATGTTCAGGGGTTTCAACACCTTCTGCTATTACATTAAGATTGAACGCTTTTGCCAGTTGAATAATGCCTTCTATAATTGTTCGATTGTCCTCGTCGACCAACACATCTCGGATAAACGATTGATCAATTTTTAAGTACTCAGCGGGTAGTCTCTTTAAATAGGTAAGAGAAGAGTAGCCGGTCCCAAAGTCATCAATTGAAAATGTTATGCCCAGTCTGTTGCATTCTTGAATCACATTGGAAACTATATTTATATCTTTTAGTGCACTACTTTCTAAAATTTCAAACTCAAGACTATTTGCACTAAGTAATGGAAACTCTTTCAAAACTCTTTTTAGACGGGGTACAAAATTAGGGTGTTGCAATTGTCGTGGGCTAATATTGACACTAATAGGCATTTCCATAGCCGATGAGCGCCAGCTATTTAATTGTTCTAGAGCCGTTTTAATAACCCATTCGCCTAGTTCAATAGCGAGCGGGTCTTGCTCTAATATAGGAAGGAACGTAAGAGGAGACAGAATTCCTTTTTCTGGATGTTGCCATCTAATAAGGGCTTCTAGTGCGATTACTTGCTTGGTGCGTAAATCAATTTTTGGCTGATAGAAAAGAGTGAACTCATAATTTAGCAGTGCGAGCCTAAGTCTCTCAATTTCTTCGTGTTTGTGCTTAACAGCAACGTCTTTTTCAATATCAAATATTTGCCAGCGATTTTTACCTAGCTGTTTTGCTTTATACATTGCTTGGTCGGCATATCTTAAAAGCTGATCAGAGTTACAGTTGTTTTGGGGGAAGAACGTTACGCCAATACTTGCAGAGGCTTTGAGAAGTATGCCGTCTACAACGACTTCCTTAGATGCGGACTCAAGCATTCTTGCAAATATTACGTGGCTATCAGAATTGTCATTCAGTTCGTCAATCACAGCAACAAATTCATCACCACCAATACGCGCTAAAGTATCCCCTTCCCTAAGAGAGGTCTTAAGCTGATTGGATATTAATCGTAAAAATTCATCACCAATACTATGGCCATAACTGTCATTTATAGATTTAAAACCATCTAGATCGATAAATGCGATGGCGACCGACTGATTATGCCTGATGCTTTTTGCCATGGCCTGCTGCATTCGATCGGATAATAAAGTCCGATTTGGCAGTTCAGTCAGTGTGTCATAGTGTGCCAATAATTGTAGAGTATGATTTGCCACTTCAAGTTTGTTATAACTCACTTCCAGTTTACGCTGGGTAGCCTTTTGACCGCTAATATCTTGGAATATACCTGCAAGACGCACCGCTTTATTGTTTTTAGTGGTGACGATACAGGTAGTGCGGATATCAATTTTTCTACCTTTAGTGGTTAAAGCCTCAAGCTCCAAGTCATAACTCACGCCGTTATTTACAGCTTGATCTAAGGCGGCAGATATTCTGCTGCGAGACCCCGGTAAAAAGTAGTCAATACAGGCATCTACAGAAGGATCAAATTCCTCTGGTGTAGTCTCATGAATGCGATAGGTTTCAGCCGTCCAATACAATAAGCCAGTTTCTAAGTTCAGTTCCCAGCCACCCACCTTGGCAATCTTTTGAGACTCTTGTAACAATTGATTAGCAATTATGCGTCCATTTTCCCGTTCTTTACGGTCAGTAATATCTAAGTGGCTGCCCAGCATTTGCTTCGGTTGCCCATCTTCTTGCCACCGAACCACCTTACCCGAAGCTAAAACCCAGACATAATGTCCTTTTTTATGGCGTATTCTGGCTTCAACCTCGTAAATGTCAATGTCGCCATTCCAGTGCAGTTGAAGTTGCTGCCTTGCGATCACTAAATCATCCGGGTGCACGTTGAGTGACCAGGTCTCAAAACTTATAGGCAGCAGTTCTTCAACTGTATAGCCAATAATCTCAGCCCAACGTTGATTAAAGGTCAACTCATCAGTCTGAACTTGCCAGTCCCAAATACCCACACCAGTTGCACTCATGACAAGCTCTAAGCGCTCTTCATTGACACTCTTTGTGTTATTTGAAGTAGGTATATGCATTGGTACAACTATTCTTACGGTTAGATTAAATTTATAAATCCAGTATGGTGGATGATACGCGGTGATGCAAAACTAAGGGTTAACGAGTTACAGCTATCGTCATAAAGTATTAGTTTTTAAATAATTTTCGGTATTACAGATTGTCGGTGGGGTCTATGTCTAGAGACCACCTAACTTTATGAAATCCCTTCACCTCATAAATGCCAGGTAAAACATGCTCCATAAAATGGTGCAGCATTTTTCTGTTTATGCAGCTTATCCACAGTTGACTTCTAAAACGTCCCGCTCTTAGCTCCATGGGGGATGGAAGCGGACCTAAGGGTTTGATATAAGGCAGGTTTAAACTTTGCTGGTGC
The DNA here is from genome assembly GCA_047628755.1 of Crocinitomicaceae bacterium. Classification (GTDB taxonomy): domain Bacteria; phylum Pseudomonadota; class Gammaproteobacteria; order Pseudomonadales; family Oceanobacteraceae; genus Bermanella. The sequence continues at coordinate 44,670 of JBLHVV010000009.1, forward strand.
CAATTTAATTGCTCCCGAACACGGTGTAAGAATTGTTCGGCTTCTCGAGGTTGTTGGCTGTCGGCCCGAATAAGTGCTTGGAAACCATAAGGTGGTAGATTTTGTGATTGGCGTTCTTGTAAAAGAGCCAAGCCTAATGAGTGGTAACTCTCTTCACTTAATAAGTGCAGTAATGGGTGATCTGCAAATTCGGTCTGAATCACAGCCTTACCTTTTATACTTTCTCGCCCCGCCCGCCCTGCCACCTGTAATATGAGTTGGGCCGTTTTTTCCATGGCACGAAAATCGGCACTGAAAAACCCACTGTCTACGTTTACCATTATTACCAACGCTACTTTTGGAAAGTGATGACCTTTGGCTAGCATTTGTGTGCCTACTAAAATGCAGGGTTCGCCCGCATGAACTGGTTTTAAAAGTTCTTGCATGGAATTTTTATTTTGCGTGCTATCTCGATCGATGCGTATCACCGAAGTGTTTTGGAATTGATACTGTAAATGGCTTTCTAAGCGCTCAGTACCTGCACCCATGGCTTGTATTTGATTACTTAAACAAGTGGGGCAGCTTTTGGGTATTGATTGTTTGTTGTCGCAATGATGGCAATGCAGGTGTGATGGCTTTTGGTGTAGTGTCATCTTTGCATCGCAACGTTTGCATTCGCTAATCCAGCCACAGTCCGGGCAATAAAGGGTTGGGGCAAATCCGCGACGGTTCACAAACACTAAAACTTGATGGCCATTTTCTATGGTGGTTTTTATTTGTGGTAATAGCTCATCGGCCAAGCCATGATGCACTGGCTGCTTATTGATATTTAATATTTGAAGTTTTGGTGGCGTTGCAACACCTGCCCGTTGAGTCAATCGAAGGTGCGTATATTTTTGTGTAAGCGCATTATGTAGGCTATCCAAGCTGGGTGTCGCACTGCCTAGAATAATCGGTAACCCTAAAGCGCTGGCTCGCATTACCGCCACGTCTCGTCCGTGGTAGCGAATGCCATCTTGTTGTTTGAAGCTTTGGTCGTGTTCTTCATCGATAATAATCGCCGCTAGATTTGGCGCAGGTGTAAAAATGGCGCTGCGTGTACCAATGATGATTTGAGCGCGGCTATCTGACCGATGCTGTGATGCCAGTAACCAAGCATCTAAACGTTCACGATCATTTAACTGACTGTGCAGTAATAAAATGTCGGCGTTAAATCGCTTGGCAAATCGCTGAACCGTTTGTGGGGTTAAGCCAATTTCTGGGACTAGGATGATGACCTGTTTATTGGCTTTAATAAAAGGCGCGATGACTTGCAAGTAAACTTCAGTTTTCCCCGACCCGGTTACACCCTCTAACAAGAAAGGGGCGAAGCCCTGACTATTGTTAATGCTGTTTACGGTATCGGCTTGTTCTTGATTTAGGATTAATGGAGCTTCTCCAGCCGTGCCGTTTAATGGCTGAAAGCTGGCTTTGTCTCGATGCTGTATAAACCCTTTTTCAGCCAGCCCTTTAATAATGGCAGGTGTGTATCCTGCTTCTACTAAGTCTTTTTGCCACATGCCCGAATTGACTTGTTCGGCGGAGCATTGGTTTTCTTTAAGATACTCAAGCAAGGCTACTTGCCTTGGGGCGCGCTTGATGGTCCCTACTTCAGGTAGTGATTCACTAAGACGATAAAAAGATTGGGTTGTGTTACTGGCTTCACCGCCTTTTCTAAGCAGTACTGGCCATAGCAGTTGAATGCAGTCACCCAAGGGCTGATGATAATATTTATGCAGCCAATGTCCTATTTTAAAAAGCTCTAGTGGTAGTAAAGGCTTACTATCAAGCAACTTGTTTATGGGCTTCAATTTAGTAGGGTCGTAGTTAGGTGATTGATGAATATCTACAATTACACCAGTTAACGCTCGATTAGCAAATGAGACACTGACCCGTAAGCCAGCTTGATAGCGACTCATGTCTTCACCTGCTTCAGGTAAATAGTCGAACGTTTTATTCAGCGGCACAGGCAAGGCAATGTTTAAGTAAAAGGGTGCCGAAGTCATAGAGTTGCTATCATTAAGTTACCGAGTCTTTGTTGTTGTTTGTTTTTTACACATTGATAGTGGTTAAACAGTTGATATAGTGCACTAATCTGATATTATGCGCGACCCTTGGGTATGTGTACATATCCATTCCAGCGGTGCTTATGAGGCTCACTTGGTTTACTGGTTGATTACCTAGCTTATGCTAGTTTCTACCGGCTAGGTCAAAAGAGAATAAGTGGCGGCAATTTTGGAAAGTGAGAATTATTATGCAAGCAGAAATTCATCCTACATACGACGTACTAACAGCAACTTGTTCTTGTGGTAACGTTATAACTACTAAGTCTACTAAGACTGGTACCATGCACTTAGACGTATGCTCTCAGTGTCACCCGTTCTATACTGGTAAGCAGAAGACAGCCGATACCGGTGGTCGTATCGATCGCTTCAAGAAGCGTTTCGGTGGTCGTACTAAGTAATTATTACTTTGTGCCATTAGCTGGATCAGAATCGGAAGTATGTGGTTCAAAAAAAGACGCTCATCGAGCGTCTTTTTTTATGCCTGTGATAATGTCAGGACCGAAAGCAAAGGTCTTCTACTAGTGGCGTTTATGCAAAGTATCTAGGGTCTTTTGAAACCATGCCTTAGCCGTTTCCATGTATGGCTTTCTTCAAGCTCATGACGTAGATATTGCAGTTAAAGCAAAGTAAATCTAAAATTTATTCGGGTCACTAAGAGTGAGATTGAGTCGCGTGTAAAATAACATTTAATTTTAAGATAAAAATATTTCTATATAATTTAAAGCGTCGTTTGAATTTTAGTAATATATGTGGAGCCAAATAGTAGGGAGGAGGGAGTAAATAATTAAAATCTGTCATTTGAGTGCCATTAGTTACAGTCTGTTTACAGAGGGGTGGTGGTTATGACAAATTTAGCGTTTATAGGATGTTATCAATGCGAGTTGTTTTTTTGCACCAAAATGCAGCGATGTCGCACAATTTTTGTCATAAAAAGGCGAATTTGTCCCTATACGGGGTATGATGCTATTTACTTTTAATAGATAATACGCGGCCATCGCCCGACGCGAATCAGCTTAGCTGACCCGAGGCTGAGATAACTAATATTATGGAATTGTCAGAATGTCAGATTTCAAACAAGATGCACTAGATTACCACGAGTTCCCTAAACCAGGTAAAATCAGCATAGAGCTTTCCACTCCTGCTGATTCTGCTCATGACCTTGCCTTAGCTTACAGTCCAGGTGTTGCTGAGCCAGTAAAAGCCATCGCTGCAGATCCAGAAAATGCTTACAAATATACGGCTAAAGGTAACCTTGTAGCGGTTATTACTGATGGAACCGCAATTTTGGGTCTAGGTAATCTTGGTCCGTTGGCATCTAAGCCTGTAATGGAAGGTAAATCTCTTCTTTTCAAACGCTTTGCCGGTATTGATTCAATTGATATAGAAGTGGAATCAGAAAGCCCGCAAGCGTTTATCGACACTGTGCGTCGCATTGCCATTACTTTTGGTGGCATCAACTTAGAAGACATAAAAGCGCCAGAATGTTTTGAAATAGAACGTACTCTTATTGAACAGTGTGATATTCCAGTATTTCACGATGACCAACATGGCACCGCTATTGTGACCGTTGCTGGCGCATTAAACGCGTTGGAAATTCAAGGTAAAAAAATTGAAGACGTTAAAATGGCTGTTTTAGGTGCGGGTGCTGCTGCAATCTCTTGCTCTAAATTGCTAATTCTTGCGGGCATGAAGCCAGAAAATATCTTTATGTGTGACCGTAAAGGTGTAATCCATTCTGGCCGAACAGATTTAAATCAATACAAGGCTATGTTTGCAATCGATACCGACAAGCGTACTTTTGATGACGCTATAAATGGCGCAGATATATTTTTAGGTCTATCGGGTCCTGACATGGTGACTGGCGAGCAAATAAAGACAATGGCGCCTAAGCCAATTATTTTTGCATGCGCTAACCCAGTTCCTGAAATTATGCCTGAAGTTGTAGCGGCTGCCCGTGATGACGCAATAATGGCTACGGGGCGTTCTGATTTCCCTAACCAAGTGAACAATGTTCTTGGCTTCCCATTCATCTTCCGTGGTGCTTTAGATGTACGCGCTAAACGCATTAACGAAGAAATGAAACTAGCAGCTGCAAAAGCATTGGCTGGTCTAGCTAAGGAACCCGTAACTCAGGAAGTTTTAGATGCATATGATCTTGATAGCCTAGAGTTTGGCAAAGACTATATCATTCCTAAAGCAACAGACTCACGTCTACTAGGCATTGTTTCAACGGCTGTTGCTCAAACAGCTATTGATACCGGTGTAGCCACTTTACCATTACCTGCTAACTACCCGCTTAAGTCTATTTCAGATATTTAATGGGTTAGTTAACTTACCACTGATGCTTTTGTATTCTTGGTAATAAAAAAGGTCCACCTAGGTGGGCCTTTTTTTGTTTTATACTTGCATATTTTCAGTGTGTAAAAAAAGCTTTAGTCACAAAGCATGCTTGTTATATCTGAAGCCGTAGGTGAGTCAACTGGAATGTCTCTGAACTCGTGCCCAAGATAAACGTTATACCTAGGTGAAGAAGAGGTAAGGTTGATTCTACCAAAAGTATTATTTCCAGTCTTAAAAGTGTTCATGCCTTGAGAAATGTCATATCTGAATGAAACTGTTAATGCTGGTGATGGAAGGGTATATTCTTTGTTTGATGTATTATAGGTGATAACTTTACTGTTATATATGCCATTAATACCTGAAGCCAAAGTTACTTGTGAGAAGCAGTTTAATCCATTATCAATAGAGTCTCCCTCGTAGTTATAGCTTTTTACTCTTCCACTGCTGTTTATATGTAGGTAGTGTAAGTCGCCAGATTTACTCGTCTTATAAATACCCTCAATAAGCTTTAATTCTGCACTTGAACCTCCTCCTGATCCTATGGCCCCTGCTCTGTCAGGATCTATACTTGAAAAATCATCACCAGGACCGCAAGCGGAAAGCATATTAGCTGCAAGTAATGTTACTAATACCTTTGAATACATAAAATACTCTCTTTGTTCTAGTAGTTATCTGACATTTACCAATTATCTGTAATGATAATGTTTATAAGAAGTTAAAATAAAGTGCTGCGGATATAAGCAGTACTTATTAAGTACTTATTTTTTGCAGGTTTGAACTTATAGGGCATGGTGCAGAGTGTTTCTTCTAAAGTTTGAATTAGCTTGTATTGCCTTGGTTGGTTCGATCTTACTCAGCAGTGAGCCACTAAATATCACGTGTATGTGAGAAGCGCATAACGTATAATTTAGAAATAATTATTTAGCCTAATCTGGATCAGTATCGACCAACTAGGCTGTCAGAGAATTCGGTAAGTAATATATAATCCGAGGCTGTACCCGCAACTGTAAGTATTTTACTTTTAATAAAAAAGCTTAAATACAAGCCAGATATCTGATCATTGCATCTATTAAAAAGTTGCAAATGGGCAATTAAACCTTTCGGGCGG